>JBEAZU010000305.1:0-20651 GCA_041169945.1 Bacteroidota bacterium | reverse complement strand
ATAAATTATTGCCTGAAAATTTCAAGGTTTTTAAATTTTGAATTTGGTCTTCACGCGGATGATTGTCTAATAATAACTCAGCGATACCAATTACGGCATTCATGGGGGTACGAATTTCGTGACTCATTACAGACAAAAATTGAGATTTTATCTTTAACGCTTCTTCTGCTGCTTCCTTGGCCTTTAACAATTCAAATTCAATATTTTTTCGTTCCGTGATGTCATTAAAACTTATCAACAAACATTTTTCGCCCATATACTGAACCACTTTACAGGACATTAATGCCCAAAATTTCACCTGATCATACTTTGCAATTTCAAGTTCATAATTTTCAATCACGCCTGAAATGGCCAATTGTTCATGTATTTTGATTCGATCTATTGGATTTTTAAACATGGCAACGGCATCAATGTTGTGAAGTGAATCCGAAGGAAAATTCATCAATTGCACCATTGCTGTATTGGCGGTGATAAATTTACTATCATTTACCCTTTTGATCGCATAAGGAATGGTTGAAGAATTGAATATCAGTTCAAGGTTATTTTTACTATTGATAATTTCATTGACAGCCTCTTTTTTATCAGTAATATCTAGGGTAAAAACCCCAATGGCAAATATTTTTTTGTCAAATGAATAAATGGGGGAAAATCTAAATTCATAATATGTTTTTTTATGCGGAGTACCATCTACCACCACTTCGTACGAAATTTCAATCCCTACTTTGCATTTATCTAATTTCGAACTATAAAAGCCTTTTTTAACCTCCGGAATGTGAGTCAAAAAATTTTCACCAATTACAATTTTTTGACCGTTATTTTTCAAAGCGAATTCTTGCGCTTTTTCGTTCACCCTCAAAATATTATAATCCAAATCAAGCAAGGTAATAGACTGATTTGAATTATTAAAAACAGCATACATATGTGACTGACTTTCTTCCATTAAAACCGTGGACATCAACCTATTTCCGACTATAAAAGCCAAGCCAATCGATAACATTGAATGAATAAAAATTAAGGTATAAGCATTGATAATTAAATGTTCTGCAGTAAGTACAAAAATTAAAAACATCACAAAATTAAACCCAATATACTTATACAACTGGTCTGTTTTAGCGATAAAAATACAGGTAACGATATAGGAAGCAAATACCGCTAAAGTATGATCAAAATAAAAGGCACATTGATTCCCAATATAATACAAATGGGCCAATGCCATATAACATACGACATATAGTATTGCATATAAATTTTGATTGATTTTTTGACTAAAAAAAGAGGCAATAGGAATGAATAAAAAAAGAGTCGCAAAACAAATTCTTTGTATAAAAATAGCGTCTGACTCAAAACCTAAAACATAATTATTAGCGTAGCCAAACACAACATAAAGCACACCGGAGGCGAATGATAAAATTCTAAATATGTTTGTAGGGCTTACCTTTAATTGCAATTGACTTTTCATGCGACATTTTAAATACAGCTAAACCTATACAACGAGGTATACCACATTTAGTTGTCAAATCTAACAAACAATTAAATTCATATTAAAATCAAAGGGATCTAATTTACTTATCAAACTATTAATCAAACCTGGATGATTAGGAAGAAAATTAAACACATTATCCACTCGTTCTTGCAAAACATCATTGGGAAACAATTTGGCTTTGATATTCATGACTTGAGTGATGCTCGTTTCATTTTTTCTTTCCAATGCTTTGTGTATTTTTTTTTCAAGTTCTTCTACACCTTTTGTCATTTTATTCATTTCAGCCAATACACTTCCCGCTAAACTTGCATCTATGGCATTGGCCTTTGGCAATAAACTCGATTGTATTTGTGATAACAAATCCATCTCAAGCTTCATATCAAAGGATGTTTGTTCATTTAAATGAACAATATGTTTTTTCAATAAAGCATGCTCTTGAAACAAATCTCGTAAAGACAACCCTACTTTGGCTAGTTTTTGTTCTTGTGTTTGTGAAACAAGCATGGCAAAATTTCTTGGCATTAACAATGGAAAATTTACCTGATGGTGTATAAACAATTGTTTTAATTGCAACCAATACACAATTTCTGATGGACCACCAACCATGGCAATATCAGGCAAAATAGTACTCTGGTAAAGTGGACGTAACACCACATTTGGACTAAATTTTTCTGGATGGCTATGCAACAATGCAAGCATTTCTGAGGCGGAAAACGTCAAATCCGTATTCAACACCACATAGTCATCGCCTTTTTTTTCAATTCTTTCTCTACAATTATGATCAAGGTAAAACAAATTAATATTTCTTGGATTCACTTGATTTTTGTATCCCAATAATTTCAATTTCGCAATACTACCCTGCACCAAAGCTTCGGCCTTATGTTCAACTAACTCTTTTTGCATGATCGGACCAAACAAGGCTTTCAATGGTTGTACATCTGCATCCAAACAAATAAGACCATAGGTACCCATTAAGGAATGTACCAATTGTTGGGTTGCTTTGGCCAAGCTTAAGCCTTGACGATACGCATTGCTAATAAGTGGAGATATGTCATTTAAATCAGGGAACATTTTAGTAAGTTCTTCTACTACAAAACGTCCTACAGCCCCCGTTTGCATTGTTTCCCAAGTATGTGTTTTTCCAAAAAAATTAAAATGATTGATTTCTTCAAAATCATGGTCCTCAGTGGCCATCCAATAAACAGGAACAAAATTCAAATGAGGGTATTTTAAATTTAATTGTTGAGCCGTGTTGATGGCAGTAACCAATTTTAAAATCACATACATCGGCCCTGTCGCTAAATTAAGCTGGTGGCCAGTGGTAATCGTAAAAGTAGTCGGTTTATTTAGTAATTGAATATTTTTATTGACCTCTTCAGCATCCGCAATTCCGAGGTATTGCTTGGTCAATTCATTTACTAATATTGTTCTATTGCTTTGCTCAAATGATCGTTTTGAAGCCACTACTCCTGCATGAGCCATAGAGGGATATAAATCATAAAATTCTTTTAACGCTTCATTTTCGTTAACATAATCTATAAAAAACGAAGAAAAACACGCCGTATCTTGAAGCGCTATTTTTGAATTGGTCATAGTAGAGGAGGCTTGAATTAAAGAGAACTACACCTAAGTTCAAATATAAGTCGCTCTACTTAGAAATGGCAAATATTTAATACATTGTTTTAGAAATAAAATTTGAATTGAAAATCAAAAAACTTATTACTTTTGTATTTATGAGCACAAAACAAAAATGTATATTCCTAGATCGTGACGGTGTCATCAATAAAGACAAAGTTGATTATGTGTATACGCCAGCAGAATTATTTATTATTGATGGTGTACCTGAGGCTTTAACCGCCTTTAAAAAAGCAGGGTATTTAATTGTTATCATCACCAATCAATCAGGTATTGCCAAAGGTATTTATACCAAACAGGATGTCATGCATATCCATGACTTAATTCAAGAAGCTTCTTCTTTTGCATTAGATGATATTTTCATGGCTCCATACCACGAAACGTATCACAATTCTTTGTCAAGGAAACCAGGTTCATTGATGTTTGAACGAGCCATTTCCAAACACAACATTGACATCGCTGCTTCTTGGATGATAGGAGATAAAGAAAGAGATTTGATTCCAGGGAAAAAATTTGGACTACAAACCATTTTGGTGGACAACAAAAAAGAAACACCTTATGCAGATTTCTATGCTGAAAATCTGTTAGGTGCTTCTAAGATTATTTTGAAATAAAAATATGCTGCTTGAAAAAGCAGTTTTTTTTTATTTTATGCTCGCTGTAACTGGCGCTTCTACATTAACCTTCATATAAGTAGGACAAGTTCTGTGTCCTCTACAAGAAACAAGTGCTAAAAGTGATAAGGCTGCAACGATAGTTAATATCTTTTTCATGTTTTTTTTATTTTATTATTACAAAAATATAAATTTTATCTTTACTAACAAATGTAATTTTCAGAACTAACTTATTTTTTTATCAAAACTTTAGGAAATAATTATATTTCAATGCTTAATATTTCTGAAAAACTAATAATAATCAGTCTTTTAACCCCTTAAACGGTCTAAAATAAGATTTACATGATTGGCTTCTTCTTCTGAAATATTATTTAAAATATTTTCAATATCATTCATTTCCACATCCATGATTTCCAATAAGCTCAAGCCTTTTTGGGTAATTAAAATATTAAATTTACGACGATCTTGAGGGCAAGATTCTCTTGTCACCAATTCCTTGGCAACCAATTTATCAAGCAATCGGGTAACATTGGAAGATTTATCTAACATTCGCTCGACCAATAAACTTACATTGGCAGCATTTGGAAATTGGCCTCTTAATATCCTTAAAATATTAAATTGTTGGGTTGAAATGCCATATTTTTTCAAACCTTTGTTATGCAAAGCCGACAACCAATTGCTTGTAAATAAAATATTTACAGCCAGTTTATGAAATGGATTTTTAAATGCTTTTTGTTTGATCTCGTCTTCTAACCTCATGCGTGCAAAGCGTCAATGATACTATTGATTAATTTCAAATTTAATATTATTTTTTCAATAAAAGTTCAAACCATCAAAATTAACAGGACAAAAGCATTAAAATGGTGGTTTTATTTGCATTAATAGAAGATACAAAGAAGTATAATCAGCGTTTATCCGCATAATCTGCTCCATCTGTGTTCAATTTTTATGTATGCTTTAAAAGCATAAATATATGGCACGCAGATGATACGGATTGGGCGAATTTTCAGAGATATATAATGCTATGTTTTCAATGTATTCAATTATTTTAATGCGTTTGCCCTGTCAAAATTAAAGGTTAAACCAATAATTCCATTTTAAAACCAGTGCCCTATTCTTGCTATTTAAATATTCGGCAGTATAATTATCGGTATAGACGATATAAAAATCAGATACTGGCTTATAGCGCCATTGTAATCGAGCATTAATATTTAAGTTATCAATTGCCGTATTGTATTGCACAAATGTGGTAAAAAACACACTTTTACTTAACGTAACTTCTATTCTAGGGCCTATAATGGTGAGGTTTTTATTTCCAATAGGCCTATACAATTTGTATACATTATAATTCATGGTAATATTACCCCAAGGTTGAAACCTATAGGTAATCCCTGTTTCTACCTTGATCCTATTTCCATCAAAAAAAGCACCATAACTTGAAGTAATCAAAGCATTTAACTTTTTTCTAAGGTTAGACTGCAACATCATTTCTATGGTGTTATTTAAAAATGCTTTGTCTTTTACAAGGGTATCGACATAGCCCAATACGACAAATTTCTTCAGCAATACCACATAATCATTGCTGACAGTTAAACTCAATTTAGCAGAGTTTTGAAGATTTAAATCATACACAAACTGAAAAGTACGATCGGTAAGTTTGAATACATTATTCCAATACGTACTATTGTAAATTTTAAATCCAAAATTATTGACCATGGTGGATTTAGGATAATAAATCCATTTGACAGAAGGTTCTATGCGCCAATAATTTTTTCTTAATACATAGCCAATCTCCGCATTAAAATTGGTGCCAACATATTCGTGGTTCCACTGCAACTGAAGTTTTGAGGAATTATAAGACATAAATGAGGCATGTGTATATTGCCTTGGGAGCATAATGGGCTGTAAAGCTTGGTGAAAAAACGCCTTCCCTTTCCATTTGCTATCTGTTGAATTAAGGTTATAATCTACCCCCACTACCCTATTGAATTGATTTGATTGATAGCGGTAATCACTCGTTGAATCTGTACCAAAAGACTGTTTATTGGCAAAAATAAAGGCAATAGTCGAACGAGAAAACAATTGACGTTGAATGGCTAATACGCTATAATTTTGAGAGCTGGCTTTTAAATATTTACTTCTATCGGTTTGAATAGCCATTACCCCTAATCGCCAATTTTTATTGAGTTTACCACTTAGTCTTGCCCCAAACAAAATAGGAATTTCTTTAAATAATTTTGCTTTATCATCATAGGTTAAACCAATTTGTCTTGAAAAAAAAGGCCTTATCGCACTAAAGCCAAATTGACCAAACAAATCGTTGTTTTCAAGGAAAAAATTTCGTCTTTCGGGATAAGCAATATCAAAACGTGTTAAATTTATTACCTGCCGATCAACTTCTGTTTGAGAAAAATCTGGATTAATCGTTAAATCCATATTCATGGAAGAGGTAATGGCAATTTTAGCATCTAAACCACCATTTACTTTAGCATTGGGAGCAATGTTTTTTTCTTTATCAAGTCCATTTTGGCTAATTAGATAAGGGATAATACTTATATTATTGCCCGTTTTCACTTTAGGTTCGTCCCAATTTAATTCCCCTGTAAAAGCCAAACTTGCAATGTTAAAATTGCGTGGTACAGGAATCCAAGTAGAGATTTCATTTCTTTTTAAGTCATTTCTTGCAAAGTTAATCCGCCATTGTTGAGAACCAGGCTTAAACCTGAGAGAAGAAAACGGAATAGAAAACTCCACAACCCAACGATCTTCTTTAATTTTAACCGCTGAATACCATTTATTATCCCAATCGGTAGATACCCCTGCTGTGCCGCCATCATAAATCATGCCTTCTCGCTGTACGCCATAAGGACTCACGCCAAAACTAAAGCCATTTAATTTATCTCCAAAAGGGTCAATGGTGACTGCAAATGCATCGGTCACAGGAAAAGAGAAATCTCGTTTCAAAGACTGTATTACATAATTACCTTTAATTTTATCATGGCAAATCGCAGCCACATATAATTTATCTTGGTCATAACACATCATCACCTCCGTTTGGGCGTTTGCATAGCCCGTATCATAAGGAAAGTTCTGCCTAAACCCATTCGCAACAGAGGCATTATGCCAGCAATCTTCCGATAATTCGCCATCCACTACAATGGCATCAGTAGCTCTAGTGATTTTTAATTCATTGATTTTATGCTGCGAAAAGCTTGCATGAGAGGCAAAAAACACAAAAAAGAGGCAAACGAGAAGAGTTTTCAATGGTAGAGGTACATTGAAATAGCTATATATTTTAATAAAAAACAAGGAAATGCTAGGTTTCAAGGTAATAATACAAATGTTCCCCCTCTTTGGTAAACCCAACAGAATCATATAATTTTTGAGCCGAAGAATTGGAGATACGCGTTTCAATTACCAATTGGCCAGCTTTACTATCGATAGCAAACTGCTTTGCACTGTTAATTAAAAGCTTCGCTATCCCTTTCTTACGCAAATCTGGATTCACATATAAATCATTTAGAATAAACAATTTCTTCATAGAAATAGAAGAAAATGAAGGGTAAATTTGAACAAATCCAGCACCAACTTTCAGCCCATCCAATTCATCGTAAGCAATCAGTAATAGTGTATCGTGAAGATTTAGCCTGTCTTGAATAAAATCTTTAGCAGCACTATAATCAGGTGTTTGCTCATAGCATTGTCTATAATCGTCAAACATAAAGGCCAAAACCTCTAAATCATCAATAGTTGCTTGTTGTATATTCATAGTTGGATTCAATTAACACCTTCTTTATAGGGTATTTATTAGGATGTATAACCATCAGGATTAAAGCGTTACATGGAAAGGCAGCAGGATATAGGATATGTGTATATTTGATGGCCTTAAGATTTCTATCAATGACGACACTTCAGCTGAGGAGAGTTAAATAAACTTTTGAGGTTTACAATACCCGTTATTTAATGTATAGACTTACAAACTTACTTAATTCTCATCTTCTTTTCTCTTTTCAGGACACCATTTTTATAAAATTTCCAAATTCCTACCGCCACACCATCTACTTTGTCTCCTTCTTGGAGTATTCTTCCCTGCTCATCATAAAATTTAATATGTCCTGTTTCATGACCTTCCAAGTAATGAATTTCTTCTGAGGCGAATCCTGATTCATTCCAATATTTCCAATTCCCGTGAGGCAAACCATTTTTATAGGAACCAACACGTTTTAAATTATTGTTTTCGTAATAATAAACCCACTCCCCATCATAGAGTCCATTGGCAAATGCCCCAATTTTTTTTATTTTTCCATTGGCATAAAAATGCTTTTGCACACCATTTTGCACACCTTTATGCCAATATTCTACGGCCTCAAGTATGGCTGAAGTATCGTATAAGCGGCATTCTCCATCAAGGAAATTCTCATCATAAGTCGCTTCCATGTTAAGTTTACCATTGGTATAATAAAATTTCCATGGCCCCACTTTCAGGCTATCTTTTAACAATCCTTCGGCCTTCAATGCTCCAGAAGCATAATATTGTTTAGTCAGTTGTGCATTTACATTTAAAGCACAAAAGCAAAGCAATACAAACAAATACGATTTAATGGAGTAGAGAGACATGCTTGATAAGATTACAATAAAAATAATTAGGCCATTTAGTCCATTATTTTTTCTTCTTTTAATTTCCCTTTATCATCATAAAACTTCCATTTCCCTACAATTTGATCATCCTTATAGGGTCCTTCTGCATCAAGTTTACCAGTAGGTTTAAAAAATCGCCATTTACCTTGTCTTAAACCATCAGACAAAATTCCTTCGGCAGAAATCTTTCCATTTTCAAAATAATAAGTCCAACCACCATTAGGTAAACCATGCGAAAATTCACCCGAAGCAGCCATATTGCTGCTTGGATAATAGGTAATTCTGGAGCCATCACCACCCCTGAAAGTACCTTTGTTTAATTCCTTACCATCCATGGCAAAATAATCGCCAATTTTAATAAGTTGCCCATTATTCCATTCTTCTTCTTGTTGTAATTGATGGTTAGGATAATAGGTACTCCACAATTTGTCTTCTTTTCCATTTTTATAAGCACCTACGGTATATAATTCACCGTTTTCATGGTATTCTCTCCAAGTACCCACCTCAAATCCAGCCTCATAGTTCCCGACAGATTGCACTTTGCCATTATCGTGGTACACACGCCATTCACCATACTCCAAGCCATCTAAAAAACCACCTTCCATGGAGATATAGCCATCTTGGAAATAGCTTTTCCAATAGCCCGATTTCACGCCATTTTTATAGCTTCCTTCCGTAGCGATTAAACTATCTTCATAAAATTCAACCCATTCTCCATCTTGCAAATCGTCTTTATAAGCACCTAAAGACTGCAATACACCATTGTCATAATATTCTTCCCAAAGCCCTGTTTTTAAGCCATTTTTATAATCGCCTACCGTAAACAACTCACCTTCTTCGTAATATTCTTTCCAGGTACTATCTGCTAAGCCATTTTTGTAAAAGCCTTCTATTTTAATTTTACCTAAGTCATGGTATTCAACATATTTGCCATTTTCTTTTCCATTTTTATAAATGGTAATGGCAGCTACAGGACCAAATTCAAAAAATTCTTTAGCAAAACCTTCTAATTGTCCCTCTTTATAATTGATTTCGGATTTCAAAACGGTATTGGCATAATAGTTTCGAATTGTGCCAGCCAAGAGTCCCTTTTTATACCATTCCTCCGTCATTAATTCACCAGTAGGATAATAGATTTTACGAGAACCGTTCCCCTCTTTAAAGGTTCCTTTCGGTAAAATTTTACCTTTAGGATCAAGAAAATCGCTGACGGCTTGCAATAAGCCCATTTCATAAAATTCAGTTTGTTGTGGTTTACCAGACGCATGGAACAATCGCCATTCACCGTCTTTTTTTCCCTCTTTAAAAGTTCCAACTTGCTTCAATTGGTCATTTTCATAATAATATTCCCAATTACCCGTTTCTAGACCTTTGCTACACAAACCCTTATACATCGTTTTACCACTTACATAAAACTGCTTGAAATTTCCAGATTTCACATCCGCCATAAAATAAATTTCCTGGGTAATCAAACCATTTTCATAATACTTACAAATGCCATCTTTCAAATCATTTGAAAAAGTTTCTTCACTCAACAAAACGCCATCTTTTGAATATGTTTGCCATAGTCCAGATTTAAGGCCATGACTATAGTTTCCAATAATTTCAGGTATACCGCCAACAAAATATTCAACCCAAGCCGAATCAGGTTTACCCAAAACATATTGGGCCTTTAAGGCAATATCCCCATTGGGATAATACTCATCCCAAAAACCATTTTCAATGCCATTTTCAAATTTGCCAATGGTATGAATTTTCCCATTGTCATAATAAGTGGTCCAAACACTGTCTTTGATTCCCTCAATTGATTTGCCAATGGATTTCACTGCCCCATTGGGATATAACAAAACATCAGTTTGTGCATTAATGTTACCATTTAAAAAAATGGCTGTTACTAATACTAAGAATAGAATTTGTATTTTCATGTTGAAACCTATAAAGCGTAGCTCAAAAATAACATTTTTTATTGATGTTGGGTATTAGTACGCTGCTAAAATTATTATAAAATATTTAAGCGTTCAAAAGGAACATGGTATAACTTTACATCAATCCAAACGAACAAGAACGCCACAATCAAATAGCCAGTATTAAAAAAAGCACCAAAGATGAGCTCTTTTGGTGCTTTTTTTAGTAACTATTGATACCTCAACGTTTAAAAATTAATTCAGTTATGTTGTTTAGCATTAGTGCTACCACTACATGTTCATCGAAGAATAAGAGTAGCACGCATACTTTTACAAAACATTAAAGAAAAAACGTATACATTACATATTATTAAAATTGAAAGACCCTAAATCAGGCCCTGCATTGAAATATCCTTTTTCAGAATGAAGATTGTGTACGTATACAGGCACTTGCACATGGCCAACAATGTATTCAGAATGACTTTCATTAAACAAAGAAGACAATCCTCTTCTACCATGTGTTGACATCATTAAAAGATCTGTTTTTTCTCTTTCAATAAATTTCAAAATGCCATTTTCTAAATTATGGTCATTAAACACCGCTAAAGTGGTATTTTCAAGTTCGTATTTACTGATAAACATGTTGTACTCATTTTCAATTTTAAGGGTGTCTTTAAAATGAGTAGGTGTGTTAACATACAAAATGGTTAATTTAGAATCAAAACAATCCTGAATTGCCCAAATTTTGTCCATCATTTTGTAATTTACATTTTCAAAATCAGTAGCAAGCACAAGGTTTTTTAATTTAATTTCTTCCTCTACATTTTGCTCCACAATAATTACAGGACAAGTCGCAATACGAACCAATACTGGTGCATAATTTTTACGCGTTGTACGTTTAATATCTGTGCCCGTAATTACTAAATCAATCTCATTATTTTCTACATAGGTAGCAATGGCTGTTGGAATATCTTCCAAAGTATCGGTAATTAATTCAGTAGACACATTTAATCCCTTAAAAATGGGATTGGCAGGAATTAAACTTAACATCGATTTAGCAGCCTCAATTTCATCATTTACATCATATTCCGAAATATTAGCCACCGCTGAAAAATTCACTGACAATCTTTTTCTTTTCTCTCTTGGCACAATATGAATAAACACTAACTCAGCGCCAGTATTGCTTGCAAAGGTAAGGGCAATTTTATATGCTTTTTCTGATGTTAAAGAGAAATCAGTTGGAATTAATATCTTATTCATACCTTATATTGATTAATGTTAAATTACTTCACAAAAGTACTTGTTACTGCAACAAATGACTTTGATTATTATCAACACAATTTATGACTTAAATCATATTAACTTGTATGATTATGATTTTTTTCATGGAAAACACCTCAAAAATGCTAAAAAAACATAACTAAATAAGGAAGTAAATACTACAATAGTTTTATTTCGTTAAAATTTGCTTACTTTTGAAAAAATAAATTTAAAAGCGTACCAATTAACGTTTAATTAACTATTACTATGTCTTATAATCTTCTAAAAGGAAAACGAGGAATTATTTTTGGTGCATTAGATGAAAGTTCTATTGCTTGGAAAATTGCATTAAAAGCCCACGAGGAAGGTGCAACATTTGTTTTAACCAATGCTCCGATTGCCATGAGAATGGGTGAAATCAACCACTTGGCGGCAATTACAGGGGCACAAATTATTCCAGCAGACGCTACCTCTGTGGAAGATTTAGAAAATTTAGTATCAAAATCTGTTGAAATTTTAGGTGGTAAATTAGACTTTATTTTACATTCCATAGGCATGAGTCCTAATGTTCGTAAAGGGAAAGAATATGGTGACCTAAACTACGATTTTTTCATGAAGTCAATTGATGTGTCGGCCTTGTCTTTTCACAAAGTAATGCAAGTAGCTGAAAAACAAGACGCCATGAACGAGTGGGGTTCCATTGTAGCCTTAACTTACATTGCTTCTCAACGCACATTCCCAGACT
Organism: Bacteroidota bacterium; assembly: GCA_041169945.1. Taxonomy (GTDB): domain Bacteria; phylum Bacteroidota; class Bacteroidia; order Cytophagales; family UBA9547; genus CALPQG02. The sequence continues at coordinate 8,372 of JBEAZU010000305.1, read as the reverse complement.
ATTCTGATATGGCACAAGCAAAAGCTTGTCTTGAATCCATAGCACGTAGTTATGGTTATCGTTTTGCAAAATTAAAAAATGTTAGGGTAAATACCATTTCTCAATCGCCAACGGTTACAACGGCAGGTAAAGGAATTGCAGGCTTTAATGAATTTATTGACTTTGCAGAAAGAATGTCTCCTCTTGGCAATGCCAATGCAGAAGATTGTGCCAATTATACCATCACCTTATTCTCAGACCTTACTCGTAAAGTAACCATGCAAAATCTTTTCCATGATGGAGGATTTTCTTGTTCTGGAGTAACTGATTCGATGATAGAAAAATTAAAATAGCAAAACATATCTATTCAAAAAAAATGGCAACCATGATGGTTGCCATTTTTTTTGTCTATATAAAACGATATCAGTAATTATCAAATGCTTTTTCCATTTTCTTTTGCTTCCAAATCTCCTTTTTCCGTTTCATAATATTAGACATGATACTCAAAGAAGCACCACCTCCTGCATGAATATATTGCATGGTCACCTTTTTGCCATACCAAAAATACACTTCATTTTTTTGGTTAGATTTAGTCCCAGGGCCATAAACAGATTCTAATTCTTTTAATAGTAAATCGGCATTTTCGAAGGTTACATCAATATACATATTGTCTATTTGGTTATCGAAAAAATTAATGGTAAAAAGTTTAAACTGAGCGGTCCCAAAGGCATAATATTGTTTTTTGATGACCTTATATAATTCTGTTTTTTCATTTTCATCGCCACTAATGGCCACCGGAGTGATGATTCTACGAATAGAATCGATGTCTTGTCCAAATCTTATTCCTAAAAAGCCATTATCATTGTCTAATAAGGCAATATCTTGGGCATTTCCTTTGACTACCACTACACAAAACAACACCAATACAAGTAAAATATTCTTCATTATTATCTGCTTTAAACTTCTTACTTATTCGTTTTTTAGCACATTAAGTTTCGTTTTGAGAAACAATTAAAATACAAGCTAAAAAGATTATAAACATCAGGCTACACATGGATCAATAAAATACACACCTTAGGAGGCAAGACTTCTTTTCCATAAAAAATAGCCATGGGTAGCCATTCCGATAAAGACAAAATACAACACTGCCGTTGGGTACATTTCTTTTTCTATAAATAAACTAATCCCTACCACATCGATTACAATCCAGATTAACCATGTTTCAATATATCTTTTGGTAAACAACCAAGTACCTATAAGACTAAAAGAAGTAATCAAAGCATCTAAAAAAGGAACGTTGGAGTCGGTATAATGCCCCAATACAAAATACAAGATTGAAGTTAACAATGACCCAAGCAGCAAAATACCCACAAATACCTTTTGAGGCATGTGCATTACCGCAACTGTTTTACCCGCATTGATATGTTTTAACCATTCTACAATGCCGTAAATACACAAAGCAATGTATACCAATTGCATACTCATTTGCGCATACAAGCCTTTGTAATAAAACACAAAAAGATAGATAACCGAATTGATTAAGTTAAATGGCCAATATAAAATACTTTGTTTACGTAAATACCAAACGGCTAATAAACTACAACAAGCACCACTGGCCTCAATAATAAAGGATTGACTAAGCATATAAATCAATAAAAAAGAGTTTACAATTTGTAGACTACAAACCATAAACTCTTGATAAGAAGTTAATAAAGACAATAATTATGCGTAATTGTTAAGCATTACAGGCATCACAAGCATTAAGATATCTTCATTTTTAGCATTTTCGAAAGGTGTTAAAATACCTGCCCTATTTGGAGCAGACATGCTAATAGAAATTGTTTTGGAGCTGATGTTGTTGAGCATTTCAATTAGAAATTTAGCATTAAATCCAATTTCCATGTCTTCACCGGTATATTCACATACCAAGCGCTCATTGGCTTCATTTGAAAAATCTAAATCTTCAGCAGAAATTTGAAGTTCAGACCCCGAAAACTTAAGCCTTACTTGGTGAGTAGTTTTATTGGCGTAGATAGAAATCCTTTTCAAAGAACTCAAAAATTCACCTTTATCGATGGTTAATTTATTAGGATTTTCAACTGGAATAGCGTTTTCATAATCAGGAAAACGTTCATCAATTAACCTACAAATCATCTTTACATTATTGAAACTAAAGAAAGCGTTTGAAGTATTAAATTCTAATTGAACATTAGTATTTTCATTAGGCAAAGACGATTTTAATAAAGTCAAGGCCTTACGAGGAATAATGATAGAGATATTGGTTTCTGAAACGATATCCACCCTTCTGTAACGCACCAAACGATGTCCATCGGTAGAAGCAAATGTAGAACTGGTTTCTCCAAGACTAAAAGAAACACCATTCATGGCAGGTCTCAATTCATCAGTACTTGTTGCAAAAATAGTATTGGCGATTGCATTTCCTAAAATATCAGAGGCGATATCAACAGCGAAGCCATTTTTAACTGCCGGTATTTTAGGGAAATCAGTCGCATTTTCACCAGCCAATTTATAACGGCCATTGTCAGAACTTAATTCTACACTATAGGTATTTTCGTCAACTGTAAAAGTGACAGGCTGCTCAGGTAAATTTTTCAGGGTATCCATTAAAATTTTAGCTGGCACGCAAATATTTACGTTTGATTTCGACTCCACCGTTAATTCTGCAATCATAGAAGTTTGCAAATCGGAAGCAGTAATCACCAATACATTATTGCCTACTTCAAAAAGAAAGTTTTCTAATATAGGTACAATTGGGTTGGTCGTTACTACACCACTTATAGCGGTAAGTTGTTTTAATAAAGAAGATGATGAAACAACAAACTTCATTGTTTTTTATATATTTAAGTAAAGTTTACAACCAACAAATTTAAAAAAAAAATCCTGATTTCCTATCTATAATGCTATTAATTTAATCCTATGGAAGGTTGAGGCTGTTTACACCTCATGTATAGTAAAAAATTACCCCAAAACAAGTTTTAAATACTGTGATGGTACAACATGTATGCAAATAAATCAATGATTACAAAGCTGCTTTAATTTGAGCTAAGGCATTTTCCATTTCCGCTTGACTAGGCTGTAATTTTTCCCTGCTAAAATTAATGTCTTGCACATGATTTAAAGGTATTAAATGCACATGAGCATGGGGAACTTCTAAGCCAATCACCGCCACACCAACCCTTTTACATGGGATGGCTATTTTGATTGCTTTGGCCATTTTTTTAGCAAAAAGCATCATCCCTGCATAAATATCATCCTCCATATCAAAAATATAATCTATTTCTGTCTTAGGAATTACCAATACATGGCCAATGGCTAAGGGGCTAATGTCTAAAAAGGCTAAAAACTGATCATCTTCTGCTACTTTATAGCAAGGAATTTCGCCAGCAATAATTTTGGAAAATATAGTAGCCATATGCGTATTAGATACCTAAAGAAATATGTAAAATTTCAAAAGTGATTTTCCCTGCAGGAATCGTTACTTCTGCAATATCTCCAATCTTTTTACCAAGCAATCCTTTACCTATAGGAGATTTTACAGAAATTTTCATTTCCTTCAAGTTAGCTTCTTCTTCTGATACTAGAATATATTCTAAAGTGGCCCCATTACCTTTGTTAATGATTTTCACTTTTGATAAAATAGAAACTTTTGACGTATCGATTTCTGATTCATTGATTAGCCTAGCATTGGCCACTACATCTTGTAATTTCGAAATCTCTAATTCCAATAAACCTTGCGCATCTTTAGCAGCATCATATTCTGCATTTTCGCTCAAGTCTCCCTTATCTCTTGCCTCTGCAATTTGCTTTGACATTTCTTTACGACCTTTGGTTGTTAAATATAAAAGTTTATCCTTCAACTTTTTTAACCCCTCTTCCGTGTAGTATGACAACTGACTCATATCCTTTTATATCTTTTAAAATTCATGTTAATGGTATACAACAAAAAAAGAAACGGTTAACAAATGTAACCGTTTCTCATTCGCACAAATATACTAGCTATTGGGACAAATATATTATTAAGTAAGTTAAAAAGCTAAAGATTACTCAAAATCATCGTAACCTCCTCCACTATTAAATTCATCATCATCAAATTCATCAGCACTTCCGTCTAAATCTCCGCCAAATTCATCATCAAAATCATCCCCATCATCCCACACTTCCACAAACTCATCTTGAATTTCAAGACTTGCTTCTTCTTCTTCTAATTCTTTGATTACTTCTGCTGACAGGCCTACTCTCTCCATCGCTTCTGCTTTAGAAAGGCCTGCATCGATTAGCGTTTTGTAAGCATCAAAACTTACATATTGTGCCGAATCTCCAATTTCAAGGTCGTCTTTTAAATCGCTCATAATTTTGAATATTTGCTCAAATATAAATTTAAAAATAAAATCTTACTTCATATTTTAAGACTTTTTTTTTATTTTTTTTAACTGGCGAATGATAATCAAGTTATTAGAATTTACACCTTAAATGATAACAAAGGGAGTTTTGGATTTAAAGCCATGGATTCGGTAGCACTAGGATTCGTTAAGCGATCAAACCAATCACGCGATTGAGAAAACATGATTAATAGATCTGGTTTATGGGTTTTAATAAAATAGTCCATCCCTCCTTCTAAATCATTTTCTTTGTTTCTCTTGATGAGGTCGAGGGTGATTTTTTTATACTTAAATTCTTTTTTAAGTGTATTTACACATTCTTCCACATTAAATGTACTGTAATTTAAATAACTAGGATAGACTGGATATACATTGAAAATAGACAAGCTAGCTTTAAAGATTTTCACAATAGGCAATAATTGTTTTACCTCTTTATCTACCTCTTGTAGACTTGAAGAATAAGCTATGCGTTCAATATCTTTAAATTTCGCTTGGTCTGGGATAGCCAATACAGGACAATGCACTTTTTTAAGCACTCCAACGGTATTGCTACCCATGAATATTTTCTTCAATCCTGTTGCCCCTAAAGTTCCCATCACAATCATACTGACCTTATGCTTTTCCGCCGCTTCAGCAATTTCGTCTTGTACATTGTGTCCATATTTTACATCAAAAAAAGTTTTTTTGGGTGGCATAGTCAAATGCAAATCTTTGTAAACTTTCTCTACCTGGGCATGCAATTCAACCGTTGCCCTATTGACATCTTCCGCTACTTTTTTAAGGTAAATATCATGGGCTGAGGAGGTAGGAATATCCCTATGGGTGACATTAAAAAACACCAAGGCTTTCCCTGTTGCCTGCGCAAAATGAATGGCATATTTCACCGCATTATTCGCATTGCCTGAAAAATCTGTAGGTACTAAAATCTTTTCCATACTATATTTAATGATTAAGCTTACACTGTTTTATTGACTCGTAAAGATTATTACTCAAATCTAATTATTACATGATAAATATCAAGAATAAAATTGATTTATAAAAACAATAAAAACATTTACCATTCAAATTCAAAAACAGTTAACCCTACTTGTAATGTACTGAAAACAATTCCTTTTTGTCGTTTTAACACAATGACATTGTGCTGATTTTTAATTAAAAATACTTTCTGCCAAAAACGTTTCACATTGGTAATTTTCAATTCCTCTTGAGAAACCACAATTTGATGGTCTTTTTTATGAAATACAACCATTGGAGCAATCTCAGGTTGGTCAATGGTCAAGGTTACACTTTCCCCAATGACTTTAATAGGTTTTGTGCGGGTAGCCTTAACCCTTCCATTCATCAAATCCAAAGCCACTTCTGCCTGCGGCAAACCATAGCCAATAAAATTATTGCCAAATGGATATAAATGAGCAGATTGGTACAATATTGATTTCAAACTATCGGCACTTAAATGAGGTCGATATTGCATCATACAGGCCACAAATCCAGCCACCGCTGGCGCCGAAAAAGAAGTACCTGAAAGCGAAAAAGTAGCTACATTAGGCTTTAAAAAACTTACAGAATCAGTCCCTATACTACTATAACCAGCTTTTTGCCAATTGGCATACACGGCGCCAACACTCACCACGCCTTCCACATCCGCTGGCGTGGTAATAATTTTCCAATCCTCTTTATGGCCTTCGTTACCTGCTGCAACAACTAAAAAAATACCCTTTTCTTTTACAGCTATGGTAGCCGCTTTACTGATGGCACTTGTATGCCCATTCATGTCTTCGGTACGATAATTTTCGGCAGGATTATCCATTTCTCTTGCATACCCCAAAGAGGTAGAAATGAGCCTTACCCCCAAGCTATCCATCCATTCCATGGCTGCAATCCATAAATCTTCTTCTTTTCTTGATTCATGGTCACCATCTTCTGTTCTAGCCAAATAGAATAAAGCATGGGTACCTAAACCCGATTGAATAGGTTGAGTTCCTTTTAAATTGCCTGCCAAATTGATTAAAACCGTTGTACCATGAAAATCACTTTTGGTCATTGGTTTAAAAAAAGCGGTATCGTGTGTAGGTTGTAGAAAATCTTTGACCATCACCACTTGGTTGTTGTCAAAAAGATGAATTAAACTACTGTCGTGGTTTGCATTGTCGTAACCCGCATCAATCACGCCAACTTTCACCTTATCGCCACGTAAACCTGCCTTCATAAAGGCTTCCCCACCCATCATGTCAATGGCGGTAGCATTTTGTTTCGCTTGTTTGGGAGGTGTTTCGGAGGCAATACGTAACGATGATTTTATTAATTGAACCGAACGTACAAAAGCAAATTGTTTCACCCTGGTCAATTGTTCAGCAGTCAAGGTTGCCGAGACGGCATTTAACCATTTTGACTTAGTAACGATAACAATACCTTCATTTTCAATTGATTGAACATAAGATGCACACACAGGAAAATCAGTCCATTGTCGTGAAGCCATTTTAAATTGCATTCTATTAGCGATGGCATCAGGACTTAATAAAGCATGGGAAAGATTGTTGGTATCTCCTTTGTCTTTAAAAAATAGCCAATATTTTTGATTGGCTTGAGCCGCCAAGGCGGATAAAACCAGTAGCAAGAAAAAGCACCCTTGTTTAATCATGTTTGAATTATTTTACACCAACAACAATAAAGTAATGAAAACATCCATATCATCAACACAATACTTTACCGGAACAATTTAACAATAGAGGTTCAAAAATCATTTCATTTCGGCAAGCATGGTCATTATTTTTTCCACTTTTTTTTTCACTACACTATAATCAGCGCCAAAATTATTAAATGTAAGGGAAAAGCACAACAATTCCCCTCCTGCATTATTGACATAACCTGCATAACTGCTCACCCTTTGCATATTGCCACTTTTGGCACATACGTTTTTTTCGGCAGCCGTACCTTTACAAAAGCCACTTAAAGTACCCGAAGCACCCGCCACAGGAAGTGATTCTTTAAACGTCTTGATATACTTGGCATTGGCCGTCACACGTAGCATGTCTGAAATTTGGTCGGCCGTAAAGGTACTTAAAGAAGACAAGCCACAGCCATCAGCCATGTAAAAGCCAGGCATTTTAATCCCTTTTGTTTTCCAAAAGGCTTCAATCGCTTTGGTTCCCTCCACAGTACTTCCTTTGCCCGCTATTTTATAGCCAACCATTTTCATCAAAGCCTCTGCATAAAGATTGATGCTAAACAAATTTGTTTGTTTCACAATGTCTTTGAGTAAAGGAGAAACTTGGGTATGAATTAATTTCCTATCGCTAGGTACAGGTTTATTTTGAATACGCAACATACGACTTGATAAGGCAGCACCCTCGACCACGATGCCATTGTTTGTCAATAAACCCTTGATATAATGCGCTGTTAAAAAAGCAGGATCTGGGATAGTCCCTTTCACGATAAAACTTATTTCACCTGCAGGAATAGTCCCTTGAATGATGCGTGAATTTGCATACGGAGCCCCATAAATAAAACAATTGTCACCACTGCCTTTGGCGGCAACCGTGGCGTAATTGTTAAATTGCAAATCAGGAATAATGGGATCCGTTTTTAAAACTGTGGTTGCGGCACCCAAGACCGAATTTTTATTAAAATACAAGCGATATAGGTTTTCGTTGATATTTAAACCGTAAGCCGCAGCCCCATAATAATTGCCAATATCCATCCACATCCATCCATCTGGAATGCCATTTTCTTCGAAGATTTCTTGGTCAGCAATGATATTGCCTGTTATTTTTTTGATTTTTAAGAGCTTGATTTTTTCAACCCAAAGCTTTAGCAAAACATCCATTTCAGGAAAACCTTTAAAACGATCGGACCCTAAAGTTGGATCACCGCCACCCTGCAAAATCAAATCACCGTTTAAGGTGCCATTTGCATCAATTTTCCCACTGTATTCGACGGTAGTTTTAAAAGTAAAGTCTTCGCCTAAAATCTCTAAAGCAGCCGCAGTAGTAACCA
>JBEAZU010000304.1:0-4599 GCA_041169945.1 Bacteroidota bacterium | reverse complement strand
ACCCCATACTTATCGGTGCAACTGCCATAATAGCTTCCCCAAAACATGTCTTGTAAAGGCATGGAAATGTTTCCTCTTTCCGATAATTTGTCAAACAATATTTTTGTTTCTGCCCTGGTATCTGGTTCAAGGTTGATGTGCATATTGTTGCCAAACAGTACCGTAAACCCCATGGTTTCTGGTGCATCGGTGCCCATCAGTACATGTCCTCCAGTGATGGCTAATTCAATATGCATCACCAAGTTTTTGTCTGATTCCGATAATTCTGGCACCCCTTTAATAGAGGGTACATCCCTAAATCGTGCGATGCCATTGCCACCAAATTCTCCACCAAATACTTCTTTGTAAAAATTAAAAACCTCCTCGGTTCTACGAGGAAAATTGAGGTATGTGCTTGTTCTTGCCATGGTAATTGAATGTGTTGTTGTAAAAATATATGGGTAAATGTACACTTTTGGAGAGCAATAGAACTACTTCATCGCCTTATTTTTAAAAACTTGCTTAAATGACGGTTGTCAATGCTTTTATTTTTTGAACCAATACCTTGTTTATTTTTTCGTAAGATTCATGTGTCCAACCTGCTACATGAGGACTTAATAACACGTTGGGCGCATGCACCAATTGCTCAAAGTAGTTTTTTTGTGTGGGCGTTAAAGTGGCAAGTTTTTCATTTTCGAGTACATCCAAACCCGCCCCAATTATTTTACCAGAAAGGATATTGTCGGCAATGGCTTTCAACGGAATAATTTCACCTCTAGCGGTATTGATCAACCAAATGGGTTTTTTAAATCGTTCAAAAAAGGCATTGTCCATCCAGTTTCTAGACTCCTCCGAGAGGGGAATATGTACACTTAATACATCGCAATGCTCAAATAGGGTTTCGAGCGATGCTGCTTTGGCAAAGGCATTGCCATACTGATGCAGGTATTTGTCGTAGGCCAAAACCTTGCAGTCAAAACCTTGTAAGCATTTTGCAAAAGCATTGCCCATGTGCCCATAACCGATAATGCCAATTGTTTTACCCGTAATTTCATGTCCTCTATTGGCTTCTCTATCCCAAATGCCATTTTTTACCGCAGCATTGGCCAGGTTTAATTTATTCATTACGCAAAGCAACATGCCCAAGGCGTGTTCTCCCACCGCCACCCTATTGCCCTCAGGGGCATTGAGTAAGGTGATATTTTTAGTTTTTAAATACGATTCATCTACTTGGTCTATACCTGCACCCGCCCTTGCGATGAATTTTAATGTAACGCCTTTCTCTATAAACGCCTTGTCAATTTTTATTTTAGAACGCACAATTATGCCTTCGTATGCCGGTAATATTTCCATAATGGCATCGGGACGAATGTTTGGTTGATAATCAACAAAATAGCCAGCCTCTGTTAACAAAGGAATGATGCTTTCGTGCATGAGGTCAATAATTAATATTTTCGACATGGTGTATAGGCTTAATTGGAGTTGTAATGACATCTCCAATGGGTTGATAATTATTTTTTAAGCAGGCTAATTGGCCAAGGTAAATTGTTGTAATGGAAGCTCGTATATGGCTGGTTATAGGAACCAAACCCTTGGTAGAATTTAGCCAGATTAGGATCAACAGCGCCCTCGAAATCAAAAACAATTGGTTTCTCGGCATTTGCTGCAATATGATGGTCGATGATAAATGAAAAGGCGCCGTGTTTTTTGCCTTCATGGTTGCTGGTGCCATTAAGGAAAATGATTCGCTGGGCATGTTCAATAAACAAGGCTGTGGCCACAATTTGTTGGTGTTGGTCGCGAATCAGTGTGCAGGTCAATAGGTTTTTAGCTTGTGCTTGTCTACAAATTTCGCTTAAGATGGCGTAATGTTCGGCTTTGATATGGGTATATGCAGCCCCTTTTTCTTGGATAAAAAAATCAATGATAACTTGGTAATGTGTCGTTGGTTCTACGGCATAGGCTTGCTTTTTAGCCTTTCTGAGATTGTCTTTGAGGCCATGGCTATAGTGTTGATACAATGCTGCGTAGGGTTTTGCTAAACTTAACTCGAAATTGTTTTTAAGGGTATTGGTGTTTTGAAGCTTGTTAAGGTAATTTAATTGAATACTGATGTACCTGAATTTGGCTTTTAGTAAAGTGATGACTTCAGGTAAATAGCTTTGAATGGTGGCTTCGTTCGAGGCAAACAATCCCAATTGTTGGGTGCAAAAAGGTTGGGAGACATAACTGATTCCCCATTTTTTGTGAACCGTAATAGGCATCACCGCTTCGTAATCATTGAGTACAATGCCCATCCATTCTGGGGACACGATGTTTAAATACCAACTGTAGCCATACACTAAACTATTACAGGCTTTTGCCATGGCATAGTCCCATTTTTGAAAATCTATGTCGGTATGCTTGATGATTTTAATTGTACTTACGGTGGCCATTTGCATGCAAAATACTTATTTTTTTGTTAATCTGATAGTTCTAGTACAATTGTCATGAAATTTCCCCCTATGTTTTAGTACATTCACCGAGTATTTGTGATTTATCACCTAATGCCCGTACGGATACCCTAAATATTAGCGTACCATTGTTTACATAAATTATACAAATGAAAATAAATCTTAACATTGCCTTCGCAGGAATTTTAGTGACAAGCGTTGGCGTCTTATTGTTTTTAGATAAATTAGGGGTGATATTTCCTTTATGGTTATTATCTTGGCCCATGTTGTTGGTATTGGTTGGGGTATATAAAATGGTGAAACATCAATTACGCCATGGTTCTGGCGTGATATTGACAATAATTGGACTCGTGTTTTTGGCGCCACAGTTCTATCCTAATTTTTCTGTTGTCACCTTTATTTGGCCTATTGTGTTGATGTTGTTAGGGCTTTCAATGTTGTTTCGCTCTCAACAAACCAATCACACTTGGTTTAATAAAAAGTGTGCAAAGTTTGCGTGTAAAAAAGCTAAAATGAACATGTATGAAAACTGATAAAAGACAAAATTTAGCATTAGCCGGATTATTCTTATTGGTGATAGGAATGGTGCTTTTTGCTGAAAAAATTGGCGTTTCGTTTCCGGAATGGTTGTTTTCTTGGGAAATGATTGTGATTGCCGTGGGTTGCTATATTGGGATTAAAAAAGGCTGCAGAGGGGTTTCTTGGTTGGTATTAATTGCTACCGGGGGTGTTTTTTTGCTTGATGAAATGAGACCCGATTTGAATGTGTTTAATTTTGTATGGCCTGTGTTTATTATTGCCGCAGGAATTTATTTGATCATCAAAGCATTGTGGAAGCCTAAAACTACTGATGGCAATTGTTACCATGCCTCCATGAAGGAAGAATCTACTTCAGAAGATGTATTGAATTCAATAACCATATTTAGCGGGGTAAAAAAAATAGTATTGTCAAAAAATTTCCAAGGTGGTGAAATGGTGTCTTGTATGGGTGGAAGCGAAATCAATCTTTCTCAAGCAGATATTCAAGGTACCGTTCAAATCAATGTAACGCAAGTATTTAGTGGTATCAAGATTGTTGTTCCACCACATTGGATTATTAAATCAGAATTAGTATCGGTATTGGGTGGTTTTCAAGACCGAAGACCTCAAGGAAACATAAATTTAGATCCTAATAAAGTACTGATTATTAAAGGGTTGAATTTGTTGGGTGGTATTGATATTAAATCATATTAAAGTACGAAAGATGAATTGGTTTATCGTAAAAAATGTATTTCAAATTGTTACAGGTGAGGGTGCTCACCATCCTCAGTTTGAAGAACAAATGGTGTTGATAGAAGCGGCCACAACAATCGATGCCTACCATAAAGCTAAAATTATTGGCAAAAAGGCAGAAGATGCTTTTGTAAATGAGTCATCAGAACTTGTATCTTGGACATTTGTCAATACTGCTCAAGTACACTTGGTGGCTGATTTAGCCGATGGCGTAACGCTTTGTGCGAGAACAGAAGAACCCGACAATGTGGTCAATTACCTCCGATGGGTAAACGAAGGGCAGGCGTTTGAATTACAACCTATTTAAATCGTATCGTTTTGTTTACAATAGCTCGGTTCAGGATTATCTTTTTATTGGTCAGTATCTTTTGGATGATTTTCCATCAATACCTCTTGTCTTTGTTTGGGATTAGTTTTGGTATTGCCCTCGCTGATAATTTGATATTTAATGGCTTGTTGATGATCAATTGTTACTTGGTCAGTAATCTATTTCATTATTATAGACCTGAAAAAGAGAAATTTATTTATGTGTTGTTATTGAGTATGTTTTTGGCTGCTTTTTGGGTTTTGTTTAGCAAATGGCTCGTCTTGCATTTTATTACCGTAGATGCATTGTATATCGATTTGTTGCACAAGTCTTTGGCGATGAGGTTTGTAAATGCAACGTTGTTGGTGTCTGTGATTGGTTTTACAAGTCAACTGTGTTATAAGTTTGAAGATCAACATGAGCAATTACTTAGAAATGAAGATGCTGAAAAGCTCACCCGAGATGCAGAATTATTCAAATTAAGACAACAATTACAACCTCATTTTCTGTTCAATAGCCTAAATTCTGTCAGTGCCTTAATTGGTTCAAGACCTGAAGAAGCAAGAAAAATGATCCATCAATTGTCTG
>JBEAZU010000303.1:0-7055 GCA_041169945.1 Bacteroidota bacterium | reverse complement strand
ATATGAGCTACTGTTACGCTTATCTTTTTGTCAAGCGGTGGTTTTAAATTTGCTGGTTTTTCAGCAATACCAATCACAAACTCAAATACTAAGTCGGCAATATCTAAATTTATATGATTATCAAACAAATAAGAGGAAGGTTTGAATTTGATTTCATAAATAATGTCATTTACGGTTTCAAAAAAATAACTATTGTTTAACCCTCCTACGAAAAAATAACTATATGGCATTTCATTTTTTATTTAATTTCCTAAGTTTTTTTAAAGCCTCCTGAAATTCTGGCTTTTTAAAGTCATTGCTAATTTCTTCAAGTGCCTCTTTTTTGCTTTGTTTAAGCTTTTCAATGAGGATATCTGTTTTTGATGGTATGTTGTTCATTGTCTGAATTTTAAGTTTAAAACAAAGGTATATATTTATTAAAATAATATCAAATAAATTATTCCAACATTTAAATATCTCGCTTCATTAAATTGCAGTACTTCTTCGAGAAGAATGGTGTTTTTTGTGTGAGGATGATTTTATATTTTTTTACCGGGCAACAATGTTTTCAAATAAGGTTGCCATATTAAATTAAAGATCTAATGTAAAATAAGTTTGCAACTTAGTTAAATAGCTTTTTGGTTTGGTGAAGTAGGATGGTTTTTTGGGAGGGAATGTGAATTAAAATAAGGAAGTAGGGTCTGCTGAAAAACGTAAAAGCGTTTATGCTTGATGAGCCTTTTAAGTACTGATATCTAATACCAATTAAAATATTCCTTATATGCTATGGTGAAAATCGCATTGCGTTAGTGATAGAAGCATTGTTTGAGCTTCCCGAAAAAATCGGGACGAGTGCTGATAGCCCGACCCGCCGTGGTGGGGAACGCTCATCTGTACAAATTAATATATCATCTTAATCTCTAGAAAATCATTGAGAACCAAAGGAACAGCTCCAACTATTTTAATAAAAAAACCTTTAAATACAACATTACAAATATGCTTACACTTAGACATACAAAAAATAAAACTGTAAAAAAGTATTTAACAAGTTTTATTTATTTCCCTAAGTTTTTTTAAAGCCTCCTGAAATTCTGGCGTTTTATATTCATTTCTAATTTCTTCAAGTGCCTCTTTTTTGCTTTGTTTAAGCTTTTCAATGAGGATGTCTGTTTTTGTAGCTATGTTGTTCATTGTCTGATTTTTATGGTTAAACAAAGGTGTCTATTTATTTAAATAATGTCAAATAAATTTGCCGATATGATGCGATATTGTTCAAAAATATCTATCGCCATCACACCTTATTTACATTCATCGTAACTGTTCCTTGCAAGGCTTTATTTGCCTTCTGCTGCCAAAATGTTTTTAATCACCGTACTGGTAGAATAGCCCACTACAAGTGGAATTGTTTTTACTGATCCCCCATTGGCCATCACCACGTCGGCACCAACAATAGTTGCAATGGTATAATCATCACCTTTTACCAAAATATTGGGCATTAAGGCACTGATTAAGGCTTGTGGCGTTTCTTCATCAAAAAATACCACTAAATCAACAAAAGCCAAGGCCGCAATAACCCTGCTTCTTGAAAATTCATTACATACCGGTCTTAATGGTCCTTTGATTCTACTCACCGAAGCATCCGTGTTTAAGCCAAGCACTAGTTTTTGACCTAAATTTCGGGCTTTTTCTAAGTAGTCGACATGTCCTACGTGTAAAATATCAAAACAACCATTGGTAAATACCACTTGATTTCCTTCCGTTTGCCACGTTTTTACTTGTGCTATCGCTTGTGGTGTATCCACTATTTTTGAGGCTGTATGCATTGTTTAATCAATTTTAAACTACTTATATTTTATTTTAACTGAAAACGCTAAACGCTAAAGTCTAAACTATTCAACACTTCCCAAACCAAATCATTTTCATATCCCTTTGTTTGGATGTATTGATATAGTTTTTGTTTTCGTACCATTGGATTGGTTTCTTTCAGCAGGGCTAATTTTTTTTCGGCCAATGCAACCAAATTGGCATAGTAATCGTCTTTTTCTATGGCTTGGAGGGCAATTTTAATGCAGTTGTCTGTGATGCCTTTTTGTTTTAACGCTTGCGAAATTTTGTTTTTCCCCCATTTTTTAATTCTTGATTTCCCTCCAGCATAGGTGATGGCAAACCTTGTTTCATTGAGGTAATTGTCACCCATTAATTGCACAATCACTTCCTCCGCTTCCTCTCCATCAATGCCAAAATCAAGCAAACGCAGGCGTACTTCTTTTTGTGTTCTTTCTTGGTAAGCACAAAAAGAAGCAATCCGTGGATATGCTTCTTTGGGGGTTAAATATAAGGCAGGCTTTTTCAAATTAAATTATTAATGGTAATATTTTTTCAACACATTTACCACATAATCCACTTCTGCTAAGGTATTGTAACGACTAAACGAAAACCGTACTGTTGTTCGTGTGGAATCGCCACCGATGGCTTCAATCACATGGGAGCTTTCTGTTGCACCACTTGTACAAGCACTTCCTCCTGAGGCAGCAATTTTGTTGATGTCAAGATTCATCAATAACATGTCATTGTCTTCCGAGTTTGGCAAACTGACACTCAGTACGGTATACAAACTCGTTGCCTCATTTTCGCAATCGCCGTTAAACTGCACCCCAGGAATAAACGATTTCAATTGCCCTATCATATAGGTTTTGAGTGATGCAATTTGTGAGCGGTGTTGGTCCATTCCTTCATAGGCCAATTCAAGTGCTTTGGCCAAACCTACGATGCCTGCTACATTTTCTGTTCCTCCTCTCATGTTGCGCTCTTGTGAACCGCCATGAATATAGGGGTCAATTTTATGTGCTCCTTTTACATAAATAAATCCAACACCTTTAGGTCCATGAAATTTGTGGGCCGAACCAACAATGAAATCTGCTTTTATGGCTTGTAAATCATGACGATAATGCCCAACCGTTTGTACGGTATCGCTATGGAAATAGGCTTGGTGACTCTGACAGATTTGAGCAATGGTGGCGATGTCGTTTAAATTACCAATTTCGTTGTTGCCATGCATTAATGACACAAATGCTTTTGGATGTTGTTGCAGCAATTGGTCTAACTCGAGTAAATCAATGTGTCCTTTTGCATCGGTTTGTAAATAACTGACCGTGGTATTTTGGGTCTTTTTTAAATGGTCTACTGCATGTAAAACGGCATGGTGTTCTATTTTGCTGGTAATGATGTGTTGGCAATGTAAGGCATTTGTTCCAGCAATAATGGCTTGGTTATCAGCTTCCGAAGCACAAGAAGTGAAAAAAATTTCTGAGGGTGAAATGTTCAAGATATTCGCCACCGTTTTTCTTGCCTTTTCTATGGCTGAACGCGTAGTGCGACCAAAGGTATGGATAGAAGAAGGATTACCAAAGTGCTGTGTCAAATAGGGTAACATTTCTTCTATTACTTGAGGCGCTAAAGGCGTTGTTGCGGCGTTATCAAAATATATTGGTGTCATTTTCACTCCTTAATTTTTTCAAAATTAGAATTAAATACCAAGATAATACCATTTCATTTAAAAATCTATCCTAGGATATTTTCATTTTTTGGGGTATTCTAAGAATATTTATAAATAAAATACTAAAAAATGCAACTAAAAAATACTTGTATAGGTAAACGATACTAGTTAAATATAATTTTATGCAATTCGATCTAAGTGAAGAACATTTGGCTGTTCGTGATTCAGCAAGAGAATTTGCAAAATCAGAACTTTTGCCTGGGGTAATCGAAAGAGATGAGCACCAAAAATTTGCGACTGAGCAAGTTAAAAAAATGGGTGCCTTGGGTTTTATGGGCATGATGGTAAGTCCTCAATACGGTGGAAGCGGTATGGATACCATCTCGTATGTATTGGCAATGGAAGAAATTTCTAAAATTGATGCTTCTGCTGCGGTTTGTATGTCGGTGAATAATTCTTTGGTTTGTTGGGGATTAGAACATTTTGCCAATGAAGAACAGAAGCAAAAATACTTAATTCCTTTGGCTTCGGGAGAAAAAATTGGCGCTTTTTGTTTGTCAGAACCTGAAGCTGGCTCAGATGCTACCTCACAAAAAACTACCGCCATTGATTGTGGCGATTATTATTTATTGAATGGCACTAAAAATTGGATTACCAATGGCAACAGTGCTTCTACCTATATTGTGATTGCGCAAACCAATCCGGCTTTAGGCCATAAAGGCATCAGTGCTTTTATCGTAGAACGAGAATTTCCTGGTTTTGTAGTGGGGAAAAAAGAAAATAAATTAGGCATTAGAGGTTCTGATACCCATTCTTTGATGTTTACGGATGTGAAGGTTCCTAAAGCAAATAGGATAGGAGAGGAAGGGTTCGGATTTAAATTTGCCATGACTACCCTCAATGGTGGTAGAATAGGGATTGCTTCTCAGGCTTTAGGCATTGCTTCTGGCGCCTACGAATTGGCTTTGCAATATGCCAAAGAAAGAAAAACTTTTGATAAACCCATTGCCCAACATCAGGCGATACAATTTAAACTTGCCGATATGGCGACCCAAATAGACGCTGCGAGGTTGATGTGCCTAAAAGCAGCCTATCTTAAAGATAAACATGTAGATTATGGAACAGCAAGCGCAATGGCCAAATTATTCGCTTCGAAAATTGCCATGGAAATTACCACAGAAGCCATTCAAATTCATGGCGGATATGGTTACGTGAAAGAATTTCATGTAGAACGCCTTTTTAGAGATGCGAAAATTACCCAGATTTATGAAGGAACTTCAGAAATTCAAAAAATTGTAATCTCTAGGGATTTATTAAAATGAATTATTTGAATATTTTATTGCACAATTATGACACATAGTGCAATTATTCAACTTAACGCTTTAATTACTTGACTTTCAAATGTAAATTTGAGAGTTGAAAATGTAATATCACTCAAGCACACATTGAAACATATTTAGAAAATAAGATAATGGAAGATTATAATAAAATTGTTGAATCACTCGGTGTAAGATATATCAAAGCAAAAAATATAAAAGTATTGAAGTCGGTGAATATCGAAAACTTTTATGATGTGGAGAATATTGCTATTTTACTTGACAAAGGAGAAATTTATTTTGGTAACGAAAGGGAAAAAGTAGAAGCCGGCGATATTTTATTTGTACCAGGTGGTAAAGCCATTAATATTCAATATGGGGAAGCCCCAGCGGTAAAAATTAATTATGAGGAGTTTGTCAGCAATAAAGATAAATATTTAGGCTACAATGCTGATCCAGCATTAATTGGTCAAATGAATGAAAGTTTTATTTCTTTGAGCTTTGAAGCAAAGGTGTTTGACTCCGTAAACTTTTTTACTTCTTTGGATATTCCTGCTTTTGTGATTCATAAAAATGATCTATTGGCAGAAAAACTTACTGAAATTATGAGCGAAGAGCTCTCTAAAAAAGTAGGGCATGCTAGAATTATCAAAGTATTGACAGAAAGATTTATCATTGAAGTGATAAGGTATATCTTAAATAAAAATCTTTTCGTGGAGCAACTTGCTACCAATAGCAATTACTTTAAAGATCCAAGACTGATTGACATATTTACCTATATTAAAAACAATTTAGCAGGTGATTTGTCAAACCATGTATTGGCCAATGTTGCAGCAGTATCTGAAGATTATGTGGGACAATATTTTAAAATGTTGACCAGCATTAATCCACAAGATTACATCGAATACCAACGTATGGAGCAAGCCGTAAACCTTTTACGTACTTCTAAACACAGCATTAGAGATATTGGTAGAATGGTGGGCTATAAAGATACCGCTTATTTCTGTAGACGATTTAAAATGATGTTTGGCATTCCCGCAGGAAAAATGAGAAGAAGAGAATCACTGGTAAATGTATAAATTATAAAAGTGTATAAAACAAAAATGGCTGTTCAATTTGAACAGCCATTTTTGTTTCGGTCAGTATCACTTATCGAGCAGGTTTGGTAGTCTTGGAAAGCTAAGCAAATGGCGATAAAGTGGGTATAAATTAATATTTTACCATCGCAATGGTACTGTCAGGTACAGGATTAATATTGTTTTTAACCGCTTTGTTTTGCAGTACGACAGGAATGAGTAATTCGAAAACAGGCGTTGCTTTGCTAATGGTTAAGGCATTTTGTTTAATCCAAGGGTTATAGCTTTGTAAGGTTTTGTAGCTGATGTGGTACTGTGCTACAAATACTTCTAAATTTAAAATTGATTTACGAATGGTAATACGCTTGATTTGCATGGCATACTTTTTTCGATGCATTTTGATGCCATATTTTTGGGGATGTTCGAGTATCTCTTTGTAAGCCAATATTTTATAGAGGTATTGTGAAGATTCTCTGCTAAGTCTTAAATCATGGTATGAATTGGATTTATGTTTTTTACAAGCCTTGATCAAAGCAGCCATGCCCATATTATAGGCCGCTGCTGCATTGGTCCATGAACCAAAATAGGTTTTTGATACCTGAAAATGGGTACAAACGGCATGGGTAGATTTAACAGGATTGTAACGCTCATCAATGGATGCATTAACGGTTAAGCCTAATTCTTGCCCAGTACTTGCAATGATTTGCCAAAACCCAGCGGCCCCACGTGAAGATAAGGCTTTGCGTTCTAAACCACTTTCTACTACGGCAATGTATTTAAAATCAGCCGGGATGTGATGCTGCGCTAAAATAGGGTCTAAAATTGGAAACCAAATGGCCGCGTGACGACGCAAAAGAGCCATTTCTGTTGAGTTTAACGCTATTTGATTCAGTGCTGCTTCAAATTTTTTTCGCTTCGATTGTTGGTTAAAAGGAATAGGTTCTCCTGCGAAGGAGAACCTTTCTAAAGCATCTATGTGGTATTTGAGGTGGTCTTGGTTAGAAGGTAAATAATCACCCAATTGGAGCAAGTTAAATCCAATATAAAGCACCATAACGGTGACGATAGCGATGATTATTTTATACTTTTGACTGCTCAATACTAGAAGTTTGGTTGTAACAAATATTTAGAGTAGAAATCATCGATTACTTTTACCGCATCGGTTGCATTGTCTACGATGTTAATTAA
>JBEAZU010000302.1:0-4670 GCA_041169945.1 Bacteroidota bacterium | reverse complement strand
AAATGACCCTTCATGCTGGAGTTTTGGACAAAATACCTCCGATTCAAAAATCACAGAAGAATATAACTAAATGAAGTTATGAGTAAATCAAAACGGTCAACTTCATTTAGGCATTGACACTTCTGTACCCATGACTTTCTACTTTCTACTCTGTACTCTGTACCGAGGGTAACCGCATTTAAATAAGTAGACTAAAAATTCAATGTAAAAAGCCTCATCCCAAACCCTTCTCCAAAGGAGAAGGGCTTTAGATTTCGATGAAATCATAATTAATTTTTGAAAATGAGTAGGTTTTCTATGAATTAATCACAAGTTTATGATTAATGGAAAGCTCCTTTATCACTGAGCAAGAGCGTATCGCTAGGTTGGGCTGAGGTTTTTGAGCTACTTTTTTATTTTCAACACCCAACACTATCAACCCCTTTGCGTCATGGCGTGAAAAAATGATACCCAATAAAACGGGTCACACGATAAATTTGGGGAGAAGTTTTGTATTTATAATTTTGTTAAAAGTAGAATTTGGTTTGCATAAAACACTTTTTTGTTTTTGAATTGCATTTAGCTTAATCGTCTCAGCGGTAATGTTTTTGTTTAGGATTGGTTTATACCTATATTCAAGTTGAATTTACATGTATTTTTGGGTAAGTATTCAATGATTAATAATGGCTTGAGATTTTGCGATAGGGATAGAGGCATTGTTTGAGCACTTTTTTCTTGTTGTCTAATGCAATTTTATACCCTTAGATTTGACAACAAGAAAAAATGCGAGTGCCGAAAGCCCGGTTATCGCCCTAAAAATTCTAAAAAAATGTTTATACCTTAATGTTGACCCTAAAGTTTTTAACTATTGATGAGTTTAAATTATATCAACCTGCAACAAATCCTATAGAACCATCAATTCCTTAGTCCCCATAAAAAACGTGTGAGCAACAACCATCTAGCATCCAATACGAATTTATTTAATTGACCTTACAATAATTGCCACGATATCACGCTAATACTATCAGACGCTTTTTTTAGAAAAATATTTCAATTTTTTAAATCGTCGTTAGGTACTATCTTTTATATTTTTAATGTCTTAATTCATGAATAGAGCACAATTGACATCATTGGCCACCGTCCAAGATTTTCCATGCATTACCCTGGCCACCAATACCCATTATACATTTCCCGACAATGCCAATGAGGCCACCCAAATAAAGCTCCTGTTGAAAAATGTGAAAGAATATGTTTTGGCTAATTTTTCTAAACGGGATATTCTCACTTTGTTGCAATACTTTGATACCATTGCCGAAGACTTAGATATGCGGAATAATTTAGAGAGTATTTTTATTTTTTTATCCAACCATACCAAAACAATCGTCAAGCTAAAGCAAAGCATTCCCAAAGATATTATTCAAATAGGCAAAGGATTTGCCATAAAACCTTTGGTGAAAGCACAACTCTTAAGTGAACAATATTTGATATTGTTGCTCACGCAATCCGTGGTGAAGATGTATGTAGCCAACGATGAACGTATTGAAGAAGAACTTACCAATACCGATTTTCCATTGGTAAACCATGCGCTGCACTATACCAATCATACCACCCACGACAGTAGAAAAATAGACGTAATGCAAAGTGCCTATTTTAGTTTAGTCGATAAGGCGGTGTTGAAATGGACACATCATTACCAGATGAAATGTGTCGTGATGGGCACTGCTATTAATTTTCATCATTTGTTGCAGTTGTCAGAGGAGCCGGCAATGTATAGTGGCCATAAGGCGATGAATACACATGAGGCATCACTTGCCGAAATTGGGAAATTGGCTTGGAGGGTGATGTTGGAAAAACAAACGGGAAAAAATGCCTCGGCCATGGAAGCCATGCAAGAGGCGGTTGGTGCAGGCTTAGTAGTAACCGATATTGGTGAGATGTACCTCGCCGCAAAAGCAGGCAACGTAGACATGTTGATTATCAAAGACGATTACCAACAATTTGTAAAAAAGCAAAGTGATGCTGCTTTTGAGTTGTTGTCTGATACCGATGCTATTGACGAAAAAGAAGATATTACCACTGCCATCGTGTGGGAAACCTTTGCTAAAGGTGGTCAATTGTTTTTTCTCTCTGCCAATGATTTATTCCCTTTAGGAAATATTGCCTTGAAAAAAAAGTATGCCTAAGCTATTACTGTTGCTTGCCGCCTTTTGTTGAACCATAAAATCACACGATGCCCATGGAATTATATGGCTTGAACGATAGAAAATAAAAGAATATTAACTAATATTGACCTGTATAATCATCAGTGTTGTATAGGCTTATTAATTTTGCTTGCGCTGATTGGTGCATTCCATTCTAACTCCTTTATTATGACAAATAATATTACTTTAAAAATTGCTGAAGTAAAACTTGAAACTAGCGATACCATCACCATTGTATTTGAAAAACCAAGCAATTTTGAGTACCAATCAGGTCAATTTTTAACCTTAGTTTTAATGATTAATGGAGAAGAAGTGCGTAGGTCGTATTCCTTTTCTTCTAGTCCTTATACCGACAATAATCCTAGCATTACGGTTAAAAAAATAGAAGGAGGTCTTGTGTCTACTTATTTGTTTAACAATGCCTATGTAGGGTTAAGCCTCACCGCGATGCCGCCATTGGGCATGTTTGTGGTGAATCCAATGCCGCATTTGCAAAGAGAAATTGTGTTAATAGCGGCAGGTAGTGGGGTTACACCTTTGTATTCAATGGCGAAAACAATTTTAAGTCAAGAACCCAACAGTAAAGTGTATTTGTTGTTGGCCAATAAAAATGAATCCAGTATCATTTTTAAAGACGCTTTTGATAAAATTAACCATCCTAATTTTAAAGTAATTCATGTCTTAACCAAACCAAGCAGTGCCTGGAATGGCCCTACAGGAAGGATAGCCCAAGACAATATCGCTAGCTTTATAGCACAGTTCGGACTCCATAATAGCGCTATGGCTGAATATTATCTTTGTGGTCCTGAAATATTAATGGACAATGTGACTACGGGTTTAAAACAATTGGGTGTTGCTGAAGATAATATCAGAAAAGAGAAATTTGTGTCAGCCACAAATGCTGTGGCGCCTAAACCGATAAGCAATGATGCGAATAAATCAACCGTTATTGCAACCATAAAAAATGTCAGCTATACTTTTGAAGTAGAAGCCAACGAAACCATTTTAGAAGCAAGTAAAAATGCCGGTTTGGATTTGCCTTGTGCTTGTGAAAATGGTGTTTGTACTGCTTGTATGGCTATTTGTACAGAAGGTGTTGTGGATATGAATGGCAATGATACCCTCAATAAAAATGAACTGGCCAAAGGCTTGGTCTTGGTTTGCTGTGGTTATGCCGCCAGTAGCAATGTGAGTTTGATGTATAAGTAGGGGGAAATTTGTTGAGGGGACGTATATATATATACTTGTTTTTGAATGCTAAGAAATTCCCATAATGGCTTTGCTGAGTAAACGGTAAATTTCCTGTTTGTCGGGTTCAAAGGCCAAGTCATCGAGGTGTTGTTGCACCGTTTGTAGGTCTTTGCGCACGGCAGGACCTGTTTGTGCATTGGCTGGGCCCTTAACCAAGGCTTTGTCAACCGTTTCAATTATCAATGGTTTTAGTATTTCAAAAGGAATATCGTGTGAAGCCAAGATGTCATTCGAGATTTTTAATAAATGATTGGTGAAATTACAGGCAAATACGGCAGCGAGGTGTACCCGTTTTCTTTGTAAAGCATCTAGAAAATATACAAACTTGCTCAATGATTCGGCCACTTTTGTGAGCACAATGTCCGCTTCTTGGTTGGTGGCTTCTATGCAAATCGGAATAGTGGTCCAATCCACTTTTTTGCCTTTGGTAAAAGTTTGTAAAGGATAAAATACCCCCTTGGCGTTTGGGCAAGCGGCAAGTTCCATGATGTTTTTGGTGCCAGAAGTATGTGTCAAGATGGCTTTTTCTGGTAAAACAATAGCGTTGGCGATGTTGGCTATGGCGTCATCGCTTACGGCAATAATAAAAAGTTCTGCTTTGCTCGCTGAAAAATCTAAACAATCCGTCGCTTCAGCACTATAGAGTTTGCTGGCGATATTTTTTGCTTGGGCAATATGACGACCATAAATATTGATTATGGTATGGCCCGCTTCTTCCAAGGCGCAAGCCAAATGACTCCCTAAATTACCAGTACCAATAATGGAGATTTTCATTTGCGTTGCAAGTCTAGTATTGGGTAATTATGCTTGAAAGGTATGGATGATTTCGTCAAGAATTGCCACTGTTTCTGCATAAGTGCTTGCTTCTACCAATTTTAACCTAAATGGTTTAAAATCGTTTATTCCTTTGAAATAAGCGGTATAATGATTTCTCATTTCAAAAATACCCACCCTTTCACCTTTCCATTCCATCGAAAATTTGAGGTGTTGCTTGCAGGTATTGACACGCTCTTCCACTGTTGGCGGCGCTAAAATTTCACCCGTGGCAAAATAATGTTTTACTTCCCTGAAAATCCATGGATAGCCAATGGCTGCTCGACCAATCATTAAGCCATCGACGCCATATTTGTTTTTATAATCCAAGGCTTTTTGTGGCGAATCAATGTCGCCATTTCCAAAAATAGGCATGCGGATGTTGGGTAAATTTTTGACTTCAGAAATCAAGGTCCAATCCGCTTC
>JBEAZU010000301.1:0-8635 GCA_041169945.1 Bacteroidota bacterium | reverse complement strand
TTGCCATTTCATTTTTGGTTAAATTCATTAACTTTGAGAAAGTTGTTATTGTAACCATGGCTAAAATTGTATTTGCATCCATCCTGAAACCTGTTACTGATACAAGGATGTATGCTAAAATGGCGAAAACCCTTGTACTCGATTCCGCTACGGAGGTGCATATCGTTGGCCATGCTATCAATGAAGTGACTAGTCAGGATAATAACATTATTTTTCACCCCATTTTTAACTTTCCGCGATTAAGCTTTGCTAGGGTTTTTGCTTGGGTATCATTTTTGAAACTTATCTATGCGCTTAAACCTCAGACGCTTGTTGTGTGTACCCATGAGTTGTTGTTGCCAGCAATAGGGTATAAATTATTTCACAAGGTTCAACTCATCTATGATGTACGGGAAAATTATTACCTTAATATTCTTCATACACATTCATTTCCATTGCTCCTACAATTTCCTTTAGCGCTTTGGGTAAGGTTTAAAGAGTTGATTTGTAGTCCTTTTGTCAACCATTTCATTTTAGCGGAAGCTTGTTACCAAGAAGAATGTGCCTCCTTTTTGTCCAAACATGATTTTACCTTATTACCCAATCAGTTTGTCGGTCCTGCTCGCATCAATACTGCGGTGCAACTTAATACAGGGTTTCACATGGTCTATTCCGGAACCATTGCCAAATCTTATGGCATTTGGGAAACCATCAATTTGGCGATAGCCTTGCATCAAATAGATCCAACAGTAAGGTTGACCATTATTGGCTATAGTGCATCTCCCGATTTGTTTACTGACCTTGAATCCATGATTCAAAACAAACCCTTTATCACCTTAATGGGCGGAAAAAAATTGGTGTCGCATGGTTTGATTATGCAAACTTTGCAATCAGCTGATGTTGCCATCTTAAGTTACCAACGCAATAAGAGTACCCAAGATAGAATTCCAACCAAATTGTATGAATGTTTGGCCTTGGGTATTCCGATGATTTTGCCTTCCTATGCCAACACTTGGATAGCGTTGACAAAACCCTACCATGCCGCTTTGTATATGGATTTTAGCGAATACGATGCTGCGGAGGTTTACCAAAGCTTGTTACATCAAACTTTTTATACCACTAGTCCTCCGCCAGAAGTTTATGAATGGCAGGCCCAAAAACTAAGAAGGGTTTTTCCATTATAATTTTAAAACCCGTTTACATAGAAAATATTTGCAACAAATAATCTTTTTTGTAGGTTAGCTCAACGAATGTTCTTAAAATTGTCTTTCCAATATGATGATGATGAATAGAATTAATCAACTTTTCCAAAACAAACCTACTGGTGTATTGTCTATTTATTTTACAGCCGGTTATCCTAATATAGACGATACGACTACCGTTATCAAAAGTTTAGCCAACTCAGGCGTTGATTTTATTGAAATAGGGGTACCTTTTTCAGACCCTGTTGCAGATGGGCCAACCATACAACGAAGCAGTGAAATTGCGTTGGATAATGGCATGAGCATGCATTTGCTGTTTGAACAATTGGCCAATATCAGGCAAGAGGTAAGCATTCCTTTGTTGTTGATGGGGTACATCAATCCTGTAATTCGTTATGGTATTGAAGCTTTTTGTAAAAAATGTGCTGAAATAGGAATTGATGGGGTGATTTTGCCTGACCTTCCTATGGTTGAATATTTGGAAGACTATAAAGCTACATTTGAAAAATATAACCTGAGAAATATCTTCTTAATTACCCCTCAAAGTTCGGATGAAAGAGTACGTTGGATTGATGAAAATTCTGATGGCTTTACTATATGGTAGCTACCGCAGGTACTACAGGAACGCGTGCAGATGTAAGTACGGAACAAGAAGATTATTTTAAAAGAATTAAGGCCTTGAATTTGAAAAACCCTATCGTGGCGGGTTTCGGGATCTCTGATCAACATACTTTTCAAAAAGCGACATCCATTGCCAACGGTGCCATTATAGGTTCTGCCTTTGTAGCTGCTTTGAAAAATGGGGCCGATTTACCCGGCGATATTGATAAATTTGTAAAAGGGATAATTGCTTAAATTACTAGGTTTTGATTTAATAAAAAAGCCATTCATGTTTTCATGAATGGCTTTTTTAGGTCGTAAATTCAATTAGGCAATGTCCATTTTGAACTCACTTGTTTCATGGAAGGTGATGTCAGGATAGTCGCCTATGGTTACTTTTAAATTCCAAACCGATTCGGCTAAATAAACTGGGTTTTCGTCTTTGTCTAAAGCAATATAACTTGCCTTTTTACGACAAAAGTCAGCCAATATTTTTTTGTCATCGCAAGTTAACCAAAGTGCTTTGTAATAGCCCATCGGAGCAAAACGGCAAGTGGCGCCATATTCATGTTGTAATCGGTATTGGATTACTTCAAATTGAAGCTCTCCAACGGTACCAATAATTTTACGATTACCAGGTTGTTGAATAAATAATTGCGCTACGCCTTCGTCAGTAAGTTGCATAATGCCTTTTTCTAACTGTTTGGCTTTCATAGGGTCTACATTGACCAATTCTTTGAATATTTCAGGCGAAAAACTCGGGATTCCTCGGTACATAAACTTTTCACCTTCCGTAAGGGTGTCGCCAATTTTGAAGTTTCCAGTGTCGTACAAGCCAATTACATCTCCAGGATAAGCCTCATCAATAACGCTTTTTGATTGGGCAAGGAAGGTAACAGGATTGCTAAATCGCACCTCTTTGCCATTTCTTACATGGTAGTAAAATTTATTGCGTTCAAATTTACCTGAACAGATTCTTAAAAAGGCAATTCTGTCTCGGTGTCTTGGATCTAAATTGGCGTGAATTTTAAATACGAAACCAGTGAATTTGTTTTCTGCTGGTATCACTTCTCGCGTATCGCTATGGCGACTTCTTGGTGTGGGGGCAATTTTAATGAAGGTATCCAACATTTCTTGTACCCCAAAATTGTTGACTGCCGAACCAAAAAACACAGGCGCTACTTCTCCTGATAAATACCTGTCAATTTCAAAAGGATCATATACCGATTCAATTAATTCAATGTCTTCACGCAATTGATTGGCAAAACGTGGCGTCACTTGTTTGTCTAGGGCTTCGTCTTCTAAATTTTCAATGGCTACCACTTTTGTTTCAATGGTGGTTTTGCTGGCATTGAAAACATTGAGGCTTTTTTCATAAATATTATATACCCCTTTAAAACTTTCTCCACCACTTATTGGCCAAGTAAGCGGGCGCGTTTTGATGTTTAGTTTTTTATCTAATTCATCTATAAGATCAAAAGGATCAATGCCTTCCCTGTCCATTTTGTTGACAAATACAATTACAGGCGTGTTTCTCATTCTACACACTTCCATTAACCGTTCTGTTTGGGCTTCCACCCCTTTGGCGCAATCGACTACCAAAATAACACTGTCTACTGCGGTAAGGGTACGGTAGGTGTCTTCTGCAAAGTCTTTGTGACCAGGCGTATCAAGAATATTGATGAGTGTGTCTTTGTATTCAAATGACATCACAGAGGTGGCAACAGAAATTCCTCTTTGTCGCTCAATTTCCATAAAATCTGAGGTGGCTGTTTTTTTGATTTTATTAGATTTTACAGCCCCTGCGGTAAGAATAGCCCCACCAAAAAGTAAAAGTTTTTCTGTTAAAGTTGTTTTCCCTGCATCAGGGTGACTGATAATGGCAAAGGTTCTACGTTTGCTTATTTCGTTTTGTAATGCGCTCATGAATGATAGTAACAATTATACAATAGCTTCAAAAATAAGGTATTTTGCTTTATTATCTTAATTAAATTTTGTTTTTGAATTGGAATGCGCATTTATGAAGCTATGGACGCTATCTGTAAATTATTTTTATGCAATTGATTTTAAACGTAGGATTATCATTCAGTGATACACGTTGCTTTTTATATCGATGAAAACCCTGAATTATACCCTGGCATGCGTATAATCTATGGTCTTCAATATGTTTGTGTAGTGTGACAAGCAATAGTCTTGACTAATGGCCATAATTAATTTTTTTAGCAGACAATAGTAGAATTTTTTATTACTTTTGTATCCTCTTGATTTCCAAATATACCATAGCGCAAGTACAACAAACGGCCGATATTTATGACGTCGTCAACGACTTTACGCCCTTAAAAAAACGAGGGCAAAACTTTACGGCTTGTTGTCCTTTCCATAACGAAAAAACGCCTTCTTTTTATGTGTCGCCCGCCAAAGGCATTTATAAGTGTTTTGGATGTGGTGCCTCTGGTGATTCTATCAAATTTGTGATGGATACCGATAAAATGTCGTATGTGGAAGCCATTCGGTATTTGGCCAACAAGTATAATATTCCCATTGAAGAAGATGTTTCTCAGGTGGTAAATGTGCAAGAACAAACTTTTAGAGAAAGTATGCTCATTGCACTTAATTATGCCAAAAATCATTTTGTACATAACCTGCTCAATACCAATGAAGGTAAAGGGATAGGATTAAGTTATTTTAAAGAAAGAGGTTTTAACGATAAAACCATTCAAACTTTTGAGTTAGGGTACAGCATTGATGCTTGGGACGATTTAACTAAAAAAGCGTTAGGGGAACAATACAATTTAGAAGTG
This sequence comes from Bacteroidota bacterium, assembly GCA_041169945.1. Taxonomy (GTDB): domain Bacteria; phylum Bacteroidota; class Bacteroidia; order Cytophagales; family UBA9547; genus CALPQG02. Next base: position 4,053 of record JBEAZU010000301.1, on the reverse strand, counting down.
CTCGAAAAAGCAGGACTTACCGTTGTAAAACCCGAAGAGAAAAAACAATTTGACAGGTTCAGGGCAAGGGTAATGTTTCCTATTCACTCTGTCGCCGGAAAAGTCATTGCCTTTGGTGCCCGAATTTTAAAAACGGATAAAAATCAACCGAAATACCTCAATTCGCCAGAGAGCGAAGTGTATGTAAAGAACCAAGTGTTGTATGGTATTTTTCAATCGAAAAATGCGATACGTCAACTGGATAGCTGCTTCTTGGTAGAAGGATATACTGATGTGGTTTCTTTGCATCAAAATGGCGTCAATAATGTGGTGGCTTCTTCTGGTACTTCACTCACAGAGGGGCAGATAAAATTAATTTCTCGTTTTACCGAAAATATTACCGTTTTATATGATGGTGACCCTGCCGGGATAAAAGCCTCCATTCGTGGGATTGACTTGATCTTGGAACAAGGATTGAATGTGAAAGTGGTGCTTTTTCCTGACAAAGACGACCCTGATAGTTATGTTAGAAAAGTAGGAGAGGAGGCATTTAAAGCCTATATCGCTAAAAATGCGGTCGATTTCATTACTTTCAAAACAAGGTTATTTCTCGACGAAGCACAAAATGATCCGGTAAAGCGTGCCGATACCATCAAAGAGGTTATCAATAGCATTGTTAAAATTCCGGATTCTATCAAGGCCAGTGTTTTTTTGAAACAGTGCAGTAATTTACTAGAGATTTCAGAAGATATTCTCGTAAATGAATACAATAAATTAAAACTTAAACTCAATAAACAACAACGTGAGGTAGCTAGCCCTGAAGTCTTGGCTGATGAAGCTATTTTGGCTGACTTGTTTAACAATGAACAAGTAGCGCCTTCACAGAATGAATCGCCTGCTGTTGATGCCTTATTGCTTCGTGAACGGGAAGTTATTCGTTTGTTGTTGTCGTTCCCCAATGCCGTATTGAACGATTCATTTTTATACCAATATGTGTTTTTAGAAATTGAAGACATTGAAATTCGTGTGCCTATTCATATTAAAATGTTGGCTATTTTTAAGGAACAGTTGGATTTAGGAATCGTGCCGGAGTTTAAATTTTTTACTTCTCATTTAGAAGAAGACGTGGCCAAGGAAGCCATAGACATGTCGGTAGAACGATACGAGGTGAGCGAAAACTGGCAAAAACAGTATAATATCATCATACCTCCGCTTGATGAAGATCCTTTTCAAAGTACGTATAATGCCGTTAGCCATTTGAAATGGGAGAATATCAAGATGATGATGCGTGAAAATCAAAAGAAAATAGGGGAGACCAACGACGAAAGCGAATTAGAAAACTATTTGATGATTAGCATGGAACTTAAAAAAATGGAAAGGGAAATTGCTAAAATCTTAGGCAATGTATTAGGGGGCTAGTGTTGTGCTTTGCTAGTATACTTTTAATTTTTGTAGATGCTCGTTCGGTCATAGGGAAACCACATTGGCAAAAAACGAGAAGTATCTTTAGGGCGAGAAATAGTAGCTTGTGATTTGAAAGCCAACAATTTTTCGGATGTTGGGAGTCAATAACTGATATATGCTACAATCTTAACTGAAAATCCTAAGCCAATTTTCTGATACAAATAATTGGTAATGGTGTGCAAATATTTGAATTCAGAGAATAATATTTGATTTGTTGATACAAATATTACTAAGACATTATCTTGCGATGAAAAGGGCTAAAATATAATTGATTCTCTTCATTTCATGCATTTCAATTCAAATAAGGGCAATTAAAAGACGTTGGAAAAACGGCTTAATTTTGATGTGAATATGCACGTAATTGATAGATGTAGCTGTTTTTTTTATATTATTCTGCTAGAATTCTATTTAATTCTGAGTTTAAATAATAAAAATGTCCATTTATTGATTTCTTTTCTAGAACTCCAATTACTGAAAGTTTATTCAAGTAATCTCTTGCTGTGTTTTCAGCATACAAACCAGCGTCAACCAAATGTTTTACTTTAGTAAAAGGTTGCGAAAAAATAAGTTGTACTAATTGTTCAATTTTTCTTAGTTCTGTATTTTTTTCAATTTCATTACTAATGGCATCTTTTACTTCAATAATATCATTGATTTTTTGATAGGTAAGATTAGAGGTTGATTCTACTGCCTTTAACATATAAATTAACCACGACGCCCAGTCACCTCGTTGAGATACACCTGCCAAATTACTGTAATATTCATCTTTGTGATCTAGAATGTACCTGCTCAAAAACAATATAGGTAAGTCTAACAACCCTTTTTGTACCAATAAATGAATATTAAAAATTCTCCCAGCTCTTCCATTCCCGTCTCTAAAAGGGTGAATAGCTTCAAATTGATAATGACAAATTGCCATTTTTAGTAATGCATCAATTTTGAACTGTTTATCATCATTTGCAAAATTGATTAAATTCTCAAGTTTGGCTTCTACGATACCCTTACCTCTTGGTGGTGTATATACGACCTTTCCTGCATTAAAACCAGAACCACCTTGCTTAATTGTTATTGGTGCAAATGCTGGTCTAATTCCATCATTAGCCTGTTTTATTTCTCTGTAAAGTCTAATAAAATAGTCTTGGTTAAATTGTTGGGTGGTTTTTAAATAATTAAATCCATCCCATAATGCTTCACGGTAACGTAAAATTTCTTTGGGTGACCCTTGCAACTGCTCCTTATTATTTTCGCTAAATGCTTTATAAAGTTCGTCGTCAGTCGTGAAAATATTTTCAATAGCACTAGATGCCTTTGCTTCTTGTAAACTGATTGTATTGATTAATAAACCTTGGTTCGGAATAGCAATGCTCCTACCTTGCAAACGTCCAATGGCAGCTTTTGCCTCACCAAGTTGTTCTAATACCTCAGGTGTTCTATACAATGCTTCATTAATAGGAAGCGATGGTAAATCATTCCAAGGTTCTTCTCTGTTAGGATTGATAGAATAGCGCATATTTGACATTAATTAAGGGATTATTTTAATGTTTACTTAAATATTTGGCCTTAAAAGTAATGAATAAATCTTAGTAAACATTAAAATTTATACATTATTAATGTTTGCTAAGATTTTGGCATTAAAGTGAAACAAAGAGACGTCATTAAATATTGATGTATGCTACAATCTTAACTGAAAATCCTAAGCCAATTTTCAGATACAAATAATTGTAATTGGGTTACAAATATTTGAATTGCTGATACAAATATTTGTAAGTCAACAGGTGTATTTTTAGCTACAAATAGGATATACATACAAATGCGGCAAATAAATTATTATTCCCATTAATTATGCGGTGAATAATTGCTATGTTTACCGCATAAACCTTTGTAATCTATGCCTAAGTATATTTATCAATCCGCACAATGGCCACATTTTACATGGAACGACCTTGAAATTTATTTAATTTTGGGGAAGGTAAGGCATTTACAAGGGAAGATTGTAGGGCAAATGGCTACAATTGGGTTTTCTGAAAAAGAAGAAACTTCTCTAACTAATTTAACTTTAGATGTTTTAAAATCCTCTGAAATTGAGGGAGAAGTGCTGAATTATGAACAAGTTCGCTCTTCTATTGCAAGAAAATTAGGGGTTGAATATGCTGGAATGGTACATTCTGGAAGAGATGTTGATGGTGTTGTTGAAATGTTATTAGATGCTACCCAGCTTTATGATAAACCGCTAACTGAGGAAAGGATTTTTGGATGGCATGCTGCTTTATTCCCAACAGGTTGGAGTGGTATGGTAAAGATTGCTATTGGCTGTTACCGTAAAGATGAAATGCAAATAGTTTCTGGAGCGATGGGTAAAGAAACGATTCATTACCAAGCACCTTCGCACGAAATTGTGAAAGCAGAAATGGCTATTTTTTTACAATGGCTTAATGCTGAATCAACGATAGATGAGGTATTAAAGGCAGCAATTGCACATTTTTGGTGTATCATTATACATCCTTTTGATGATGGAAATGGACGTATTGCAAGGGCTATTTCAGATATGATACTTGCACGATCTGAAAAAAGTGCACAAAGGTTTTATAGTCTTTCAAACCAAGTATTGAA
>JBEAZU010000300.1:0-9519 GCA_041169945.1 Bacteroidota bacterium | reverse complement strand
TCATGAAGAAATTTTTACTCTATATCACGCTTTCCTTGGTGGTGCTTTATGCCAAAGCACAACAAGACCCTATGTTTACGCAATACATGTTCGATAAAATGTTGATAAATCCTGCTTATGTGGGATCTTCGAATTGGATTGTGGCTACAGCGAAATATAGAAATCAATTTGTGGGCGTACCCGGTGGGCCTAGTACCACGACTTTTACTTTTCATGCGCCTATTGAAAAGAAAAATGTAGGCCTAGGATTGAAATTTATCTCTGACAAAACAGGGGTGGCCACCAATAATTGGTTTACGTTGAATGGTGCATACCATGTAAAATTAAAAGAAGCAAAATTGTCTTTTGGTTTGGAAGCGGGCTTTATCAATAGGAATATCGATTATTCAAAATTAGCCAAATATGATCTAGACGACAACAATATTCCTCTAAGCGAAAATGTCATTTTACCTGATGTATCCTTTGGGACCTATTTTCAAACCAATAAGTTTTATAGTGGCATTTCTTTATACCATTTAATTGCCAATACAAGTAAAACAAGTTCTGCTGATGTGCGCTTAAACAAGCATTACTTTGCCATTGTTGGCAATGTGTTTGATATCGTAGAAAAGAAATTCGCCATAGACCCCTCCTTATTAGTGAAGTATGTCGCTGCTGCACCACTTTCTCTAGATGTCAATATGAATTTTGTATTCAATAATCGTTTCACATTTGGTACTACGTGGAGACAAGGTGATGCGATGGCTTTTATTATTAAAGCAGACATTACCGAGCAAATTCGATTTGCTTACTCTTATGATCTGAATACTTCTGGCTTGTCAACCTTTTCTAATGGAGGGCATGAATTACTCTTAAGTTATGGCATTAAAATATTGCCTCCGCCTGCATTAAAAGATGTGCATCCAAGGTATTATTTTTAATGGTTTATTGCTCAAATATATGTTAAAGAAAATTAAAATAGGGAACGGATTGCTTACGCTAGCCATATGGATAGCGTTGTTTACTATGCAAGTAAGTGAAGCGTATGCCCAGAAAAATATAGAAAAAGGGGATGAGTTATTTGGTAAAAACCAATTCGAAGAAGCGATTCCTTTTTATACCATCGAAGCCGACGATAAGAAATCTAAAGGACAACAAGAAGCATTATTGAAATTGGGTAAAACCTATGATATTTTAGGTCGGTTTTTAGATTCAGAAAAGGCCTATTATAAGTTGTATAAGCTAAATCCTAAAGACCCAGAAAATATTAAAAACTATGGCTTGGCTTTAAAAGGGGGAGCCAAATATGATGAAGCGGCCAAACAATTTAAAACCTATATTAAGTTGAAGCCCGAAGATCCTATGGGTAAAAACTACTTAGAGTCATGTTATTTGGCGCAACTTTGGTTAGATGAAAATATTCAAACCCAAGTGAGGAATTTAGATTCTATCAATACCAATGAACCTGATTTTGCACCCGTAATCAATAATGAAAAGTTGTATTTTGCTTCTTCGAAATTGGGTAGTATTCCTGTGCCTCCCAATGCCGACGGTACCCAAGAGGATACGAAGTTAGATTTATATAAAATTGATTTAACAAAACCTTTTAACCACGACAATCTGGCGACTAGCTTTTCAGAAATAAATACGGCCATGCACGAAGGGCCAGCGACTTTCTCTAGTGATGGAAATGAAATGTATTTTACCCGACCTGTATTAGGAAAACGTAAAAAGAAAGCGACCATCATCATTAATCCTTTACAAGTTTTTGTTACTAAAAAAGGTGGAGATGGCCGTTGGTCGACCCCTGTGAGTGCCTTTTCTTTTAATAGCAATGAGTATTCTGTCGCACACCCAAGTTTAAGTCCTGATGGAAAGTATATCTATTTTATGTCAGACATGCCTGGTGGTATCGGGGGAACGGATATTTATTTGTCTGAACGTCAAAAAGATGGTACATGGGGAGCGGCTGTTAACCTTGGCGCGGCAATCAACACTTTTGGATATGAGTTATTTCCCTACATTCAAAACGATTCTACCCTCTATTTTTCTTCTAATATCCATCCTGGTTTAGGGAAATTGGATATATTTTCTGCCTCCTATGTGCACGGGAAATGGACCGATATTTTAAACCTTAAACCACCTATTAATTCCATCAGTGATGATTTTGGGATTGTATTTGATGGACATTATCCTAGAGGTTTTTTTAGCTCTGCTCGTTTTAATGGCCATGGGAAAGATGATATTTACAGTTTCATGGAAGTCGTGCCGATGCGTTTTGCCGTTAATGGAACCAAAATCACTTTTGCCGATCAAAGTTTATACGATGGTTCAAAATTTAAATTAATTGATACCGAAACCAAAGAAGAAATTGCTTTAAATGCCAATGAAGGATTGTTTTCATTTGATTTGAAAAAAGACAAAGAATATACCCTTACCGTACGTAAAGAAGGTTTTGCTTATAATAAGTTGAGTTTTAAACTGGTCTACAATGCAGAAAAAAATAGAAATGAAATTGATGTCAAAGCCAATACTAAAAACATTGAAGTGTTGGGTGATTTTAATGAACACAATTTAAATATCAATAATTTTGATGATTTTAAAGGCATTGCCGTGTTAACGGCTGACGATAAAAGAGTAGACGGTGGAGAAGAAGGGAAATATTTGTTGGAGAAAAAAAACATGTACAGAATAATTTCTAAGGTAGCCACTAAAACGGTCACCCTGAAATTGGATGGTATTGTGAAAAGTGCCTCATCCCACTTAATTGACAAAGCCCAATTGTTTTTGTCGACGGGGGGGAAAGTAATCGATTCTATTTATTCAAATCCTAAAGCTGTTTTTAATTTTAATATTGAATCAGGAAAAAAATATACCATTACCGCTATCAAACCTGGCTATTTTCAAAAAGATGTAGAAATCAATGCCATCGATGTGGTATCTATCATGATACATACCGAAATTATTATGGATTCTATTGAACTTAATAAATCTGTAAAAATTGATAATATTTATTATGATTATAATAAAGCAGATTTGAGGGCTAAATCTTTGCCTGAGTTAGATAAATTGATTCACTTTTTACACGCCAACCCAAGTTTAGTGATTGAGATTAGTTCGCATACCGATGCCCGAGGCAATGATGAATACAACCTAGAGTTGTCGCAACACCGTGCCGAATCGGTGATTAAATATTTGGTAAGCAATGGGATCCCTAAAGCCAAATTGGTGGCCAAAGGCTATGGAGAAACAATGTTAATTGTCGCTGCTGCGAGTACCGAAGAAGAACATCAAATGAATAGAAGAACAGAGTTTAAAGTGTTGAAAATTAAATAGTAAATTGAATTTTAATTAAGTATGAGGAAGTTAATGTTAAAAATTACAGGCTTATTGGTCGGAATGCTTTTCGCCCAAATGTCCTATGCACAATGTGATTCAGATGATTTCTTAGATAATTGTGCCTCCCAATTAGATACCTACACCTTTATCAAGGCATTTAATACCGCTTTGAAGCCTGGTCCAGGATCAAAACAGGAAATGTCTTATGTTTTTAGTAAAGGATCTGAATATATTTTGGTGTCATGTGATCAAAATAACAAAGGTGGTAAAATGGTGGTGTCATTGTTTGACCGTACCCACAAACTTGTGGCCAGTACTTATAGTGCACAAATGAAACGCCATTTCCCTTCACTTGTTTTTCCTTGTATGGCTACAGGTGTATATTATATAGAGTTTAAGTTTGAAGCTGATAAAGGCGGTTGCGGTGTTGGCATACTTGGTTTCTCTAAAAAATAATTAAAGACTTTATAATTTTTATAAAAATATATTATGAAAACAATTCAATACATTTCTATACTTGCTGGATTTGCTTTTGCATTCAGTTCATGTGGAGGCGATAAATTAGAAGAAACAGAAACTGTTGATTCTTCAAAAACAACCTTAAATGCTACTCCCGATATTTCTTCAGAAGTATTGGCCGATTTAATTCAGTCTATTCCTACACCTTTGGAAATGTCTGCATCTATTAAAGAATCTGGGGCTAAATATGACCCTAAAATTTTGAACGATGTAGACAATATCGACAAGTACAAAACAAGTTACAAACAATCGTTTAACCTAGGCGTTTATGGGGCTAATTTAGCCTACATCAATATTTATGAAAAAACGTTGAGTTCATTGGAGTATTTAAATGCCATGAGAATTTTGTCTGACAACCTGAAAATTGGTCAGTTTTTCGACTTCAATTCTATGAAACGTTTTGCAGGAAGTGATGCCAATGTTGACTCATTGATTTACGCCTCTACCATGGCATTCAATAACATGGATGCTGAATTGCGTAAACAAAAACGTGGAAACCTAAGTGTGTTGATGATTACTGGTGCTTGGTTAGAAGGTTTGCATGTGGCAACACAAGTAACTAAAACCAATAAAAATAAAACCATTGAAGATAAAATTGGGGAGCAAAAAATGGTGCTCGATAACTTATTTGTAATCCTCGATTTGTATAAAGACGAACCATTTATTGGGGAAGTTTCTGCTGGGGTGAAAGAAATTAAAAATGAATTTGATAAAGTAAAAATTGAATACATTTACAAAGAACCAGAATCTAAAGTGGTAAATGGTCGTTTGGTAATTGTTGACAATTCTACTACTGAAGTAGTCATGACAGCTGAGAATTTAAAAGCCATCATTGCTGTTACTGATAAGGTAAGAAACAAGTTGATTGCTTTGTAAAATAAAATCAATAGTTTTATATACAAAAAAAGTAGTTTCAATGTACATTGAAACTACTTTTTTTGTTACCATTAAAAATATCAATATGTCTCTCGAATTGAATGCCCTGGAACTGGCGATATTAAATGAAATCTCGGAAGGTAAATATGCCACCATCAAAACTCATGTGTTAAATCTTGGCGTTCGGTCAAGAGATAAAACGAAGGTTGGCACAATCGTAAATTTTAATTACCTCCAAGAAACTGCGCCTTTAACCAAAGAAGGTGATTTATTGGAAGCATTGCTTAGCGCGGAGAAAACAGTTGTCTTACCGGGCCTTAAAAATGGATTGGGTTATGTGCTGGATATTTCAGAAGGGAAATTAGATTACCTCGAAATTTATACCAACACCGAAGAAAAATGGGATGGGAGTTTTGACGGGTTTTCGTTTGTGGAGAAAAATAACAAGTAGTTAAATTAATTGTTATTGTTTTATTATGCAATCGCAATAATGTGTTTGCTCAGGTTACAAAAATACAAGGAGTTGATAAGTACCTCAGGTGTTTCTGAAATCATCATCGATGTCAGCCTTTCAATGAAGGGGTATATGGTTATACCCTAAATATTGAGGGTAAAAAATATGTTTTTAACAATTTGGTATTTTTCAAATAAGTTGAAACAGCACTTTATTATATTGTTTTGAGTCTATTGCTGGTGCATGTTTCACACAGGAAATATCCTCAAATCCTCAAATGGGAGCAATTTTTTATATAGTCTTGATGCTCGTTGGTTAATTTTTCATCAAGGGGAAATTGACAAATGATAGCATGAATGAAAGATTATAAGGTAAGCGTTTTTTCAGCAAGTTCTAAATTAGCTAATTTTTTATGGGTAGCTTTTTAAAATATTATTCCTGCAATCATTGTTTTGTAATTCCTTAATACTTAATATTATCGACTTAAATTTTTTTAGTGCTAAACCAATGTTTAACCTTTTTTAATCATTTTGAACTATGAAAAAAATCATTTTATTTTTGATCTCTTCCTTATTCTTATGCCAAGGATATGCACAATCCTCTATAGACCTATTGGTGGAGGAACCTAGTCATGCTACGCCCTATACTTTAAGTGGAATATCCACAGGGGGGTATGCTGTTCCTGTTTTAACGGCAAGTGCTGACAAAGTTGCTGGTACAAACGCCCTGAAACTTACCGCTGCATCAGGTTTGGGAAATGGTGTCAGTGGCGTAAAACTAAAATTTAACGCCCTTGAAAACTTAGATGATTTCTGGAAAATACGATTTCAAGTCAAAAGTCTCAGCAATTTACCCAATGTAAAACTAGCCTTGGAAATTGTATTGGCTTCTGCTGGTGGTACTACTACTTCTTGGATTCAAAAACCAGCATACCATGTGCCACTTTCGGAGGTGTACAATGCTTACCACGAAATTGCCAAACCTATCCATGTCTTAGATTTTCAAAGGTATACCAATAATGATGGTTCTTTTTTTGAATTAAAAGAAGTGGTTGGGGTAAATCTATTGTTGATTACAACAGGGAATGTGAACCAAAACGTGGAGGTGCTTTTTGATGGGCTTGAATTTTTTGATAAAAGTCCTTATGCTGGTTTAGTCAGTAATGTGCCTCCAACCATTGTTCCTGACCTGAATCCAACACTGATGTCTGAATTTATGACGGGAGGAAATGAGAGGCTTGGCATTTATATTTCTGATCCTAAAGCTTCCTGGTTGTCTTTGGTGGTGGCTTTAAAAAATATAGGTATTCCAGTTAAAATTTATACAGACTTAACCCAAGCCCTCCAACATTCTATGTTAATGGTTTATCCAGAAGTCTCTACTAAAGTACTGACAAGTGCTCAAATTTCAAGCCTTAGCACCTATGTTCAAAATGGCGGAAAATTGATGGGTTTTCACGTCAAGGATGCCTTACTGGATGTGTTTGGCTTGGCATCCACTCAGAATTTAGCCAACAATACTACGATTCGGGACATTCGTTTTACTACAAAAAAATACCCGGAAATCACCCAAGACTTTGACCATAAGTTTGAAGAACGGGTTCGGATTTATCGTTGGGTATCAAATATGGAAGGGTACCTGTTTGCCAGTTTAGGGGCCGATGGTTACGATCCGATGAGTCCAAGTGATACCAAAGATGGTGAAATTTATGGCTATGTAGCCAGTACCTCCGATGTGATTGCCATTTATGATAATGACATTACTGGAGATGAAAATGGAACCGAAAAGGCTGCCATTACTAGAAATGTCAAGGGTGCTGGAGCAGCCTACGCGATGGGTTGGGATATTGGATTTATGGGCACCATTAATTATGCCCAAGAATATGCAACCTCAGGGAATTTTTATTCCGATGGTTATTCTCCTGGTTTTGATGTAGCGCTGTTGACTATCAAAAAAATATACCAAAAAGAAAATCCAATGGCGGTAACATTGTGGCCAGTTCCAAATGGGAAAGATTTAAGTATTGTGATGTCGCATGATATCGATGCCAATGAGGCCAGTACTTACTCCCCAATTTATGCCAATATGGAACAAAGCAATGGGGTAAAGGCTACCTATTTTTGGCAAACGCGGTACATGACCGATGCCGTAGATATGCGGTTTTTTAATAGTGAGGCCATTACGGCTATTCATCAAATTTTAGCGCTACCTATTGGTCATGAAATTGGAAGTCATTCTCAAACTCATGCCGTAACCTATACTAAATTTCCGATGGGAGATGGCAATGAGCAATTTCCTAGTTACCAACCAAGAAGTTATGAATCCAACTCAGGATACAATGTTATAGGCGGCACCATTTTAGGCGAACTAAGGGTGTCTAAATTTTTATTAGATCACTTCATTGGTGTTCCTACTAAGTCGTGGAGACCAGGAAACCTTTCTTATCCTGTTAGGATGAATGAAGCGACTCTTGCTTCTGGTTATCAATATATGTCAACGACTACAGCGCCATATTCAGCTACTCATCTACCCCATTTGAGTTATTACTATCGTAGTATAGGTGGCGTTTTAAAAGGCAGAAATGAACAAGTAATGGACTTTATAGAGATTCCTCTTTCCTGGGATGATATAGTGAAAAACTCCATAAAAAATGCCAGTGACGATGCCAATTTAAGTAAACTGGGCATGGCCGAGCCCCAATACATTGCAGAGACACAGGAGTTTTTGCGTCAGCTTGGGCAATATGGTGGCAATTTTACGCTTTTGATCCATCCTACACAATTAGGTCACCGTGGTAAATTTGCTTACGAAGAAGCGGTCATCAATTCATTTAAAGCAGGTGGCGCATTAAGTTACCTCAAACCTCATTATGATAACATCAAAGGTTTGGGCGCTTGGTGGCTTGCTCGCCATAAAACAGAGGTGGATGTAAGCAGGTCAGGACAAGTGGCTACGGTAACTTTACATACCCAAAATGAAATTAATGGGCTGTCTTTAAAAATTCCTACCTCCTGGATTTTAACAACACCTTCCTCTAATTTTAACCTTGTCAATGGATTGTTGGTTGTTGCTACAATTCCAGCAAATACAACCATCAATATTGCCTTTTCTATTGGTGGAACGCCACCAACGGTAAGCCTAACCGCTCCCGTAAACAATGCGAGCTATACCGCGCCTGCTACGGTAAATATTACGGCCAATGCGGCAGATACAGATGGTACTGTAAGTAAAGTTGATTTCTTTGCGGGTACTACTTTAATTGGCACTGACAATACCAGTCCTTATGGTTTTGTTTGGAACAATGTAGCGGCGGGTAATTATGCACTTACAGCCAAAGTAACTGATAATGCCAATTTAGTGACAAGCTCAGCAGTAATACAAATTGTTGTAAATGGCACTACCAATAGTGCGCCAGTCATTTCTTCTTCTGCCCTCACCAACGCAACATCGGGAATGTTGTATGCTTATACCATTGTCGCAACAGATGCCAATGCTGGTGATGTTTTAACATATAGTGCCCCAATTATTCCGACTTGGTTAAGTTTCAATACTAGCACAAGAGTCCTTGCTGGAACTCCAAGTGCCATGCATGTTGGTACACACAATGTGACCTTAAGGGTGTCGGATGGGAAAGTGGCTACTGACCAAGTTTTTGTCATTACCGTTACAGGAACAAGCAATACAAAGTTAGTGGATGATTTTGAGGCTGGTGATGGTTTAACAGGATCTAAAAATGACCTTGGTTTTAGCATTGAATCTTGGAAAGCAAATTTAGCTGTCAATGCAGGAGTATTAAATATAACCAATTTTACGGGTAGTACAGAGGCCGCATGGACTAGCAATTGTGGCGGATTAGATTATTCTTCCTACTTAGGGATAGAAATCAAAGCCAAAGCATCTGTCAATGCCACCGCTATTGTTAGGCTTGGGAAATACAATCAAACGACCCTAAATCTTACGAGCAATTATCAATCATTTTGGTTGCCATGGTCCGCATTTTCGGTTGATGGCAAAGCCATTAATTTTATTTCTGTAGGGGAATTCAATCCTGCTAGTACAACAATTAACATTGATAATGTCAGTTTTGGTAAAACGGGAGCGGTGTTGAACAATGCACCAGTTATTACTTCAACAGCCATTACAACGGGCAAACAAGATGTGGCCTATTCATATACCCTCACTGCAACGGATGCTGATGCGGGTGATGTGCTTAGCTATTCGGCCCCAAGTCTTCCGGCTTGGTTAAGTTTCAATACGACCACGCACGTGCTTTCGGGCACACCGCTTGCCGCTCATGTGGGTGCGCATAATGTTACCTTAAGGGTGTCTGACGGTAAAGTAAACACAGACCA
>JBEAZU010000299.1:0-3255 GCA_041169945.1 Bacteroidota bacterium | reverse complement strand
AAATATTTTCTAAAGAAATACCATGTAAGGGATTATTGGGTTGATTTTCCATTGTTTGATAAAACTAAAGTTGTGTAATAATAAGCAAACCAGCATCAGGAACAATGTTTAACCTCAATTTGCCATTATTAAATGAAGCTGGTGTAATTTTTTGATTGTTTTGAAGAATAGCAATATTGGTCCAAGCGTTAGGCACCTCTACCTCTATCGACAAAGGTACATTAAATTGGGTATCTACCAGGTTATCCGTTACATTCAACTCAATTGATTGCGCACGAAGCAGGTAGGTAACAGTGACATTGTTTTTTTCTTTGATATACTTGGCAACAGTACCAAATGGCGCCACCCACAATTGGTTATCCATTTGTTGCTGAGCCAACCATGCCGCAAATAAATCAAAGGATTCCACAGAAACGGGTTGCCAAGAATCTTTGGCATTTACCGCTTCTTCAAAAGGCAACACATCATGGGCCAAATACACCGACCAAGCGCCCGTAGGAATGGTATGTTGGACAATGTCATTTTGTAAAATTTTAAATTTTTCAATATCGGAGGCCAAAGTTCTTCCTGCAGCATACGACAAAGCATCGCAATGAATAGCCATCCAATCCATTGTTTTAGGTTGATTTATCCCTGAAGACACTCCTCTTGCCACCATATAATGCGGCGCTACTTCCGACTTCACTTGCGCATTAAATTCCCCAAATGGATAAGCAAAACTACTCACCTGCGCATTCGGTATCCATTTCGCAAAGACATTCAAAGGATGTTGAATCTCATAACGCAAAGCGCCTACGTCCTTTGCCGTTCCCAATGCACAAGCCCCTAAGTGTGCATGCGAACACGTATGTGCCCCCATTTCATGACCTAGGGCTACCAATGCCTTAAAACGCTCCCAATACCCATACCGCCATGACGCTTGGGCCTGTTCATTTTCTTGTAATGCATCGCTGACCAGAAAAAAAGTAGCCTTTAAATGGTGTTTTTCAAGTATAGGAGCAAGATGGGTGGTATGCGACAAAAGGCCATCATCAAAGGTCAAGGAATAAGCCGCCTTGGCAAAACCCTGCCAATCCGCTATGCTCACTTCTTTGGCGATAATTGCCATTTCAGGGCTAGTGGTAGCAGGCAATTCAGTATTGACCTCAGGGACATTTTCAGTCAGCACCCTTTTTAACACAGGAGTAGCCTCAGGAAGTACACGCAAAAAGCGCACATTGTCAATGCTAAATTCACCTTGGGTGCCATCTTTTCCGGTCATTACCCAATTGATGCCCGTGATGGTATTTTTGCTGAACGCCACCTTTTTACCCCAAGAAGCTTGTTGCAATGCCGTAAAAGGAATCACAACGGTAGTCCATTCAGAAGATGCGGCAATAGATTTGGCATGATAGGCATAATCGACTACTTCGCTTGACTGAAATTGCACATTGTGATTAGCGCCTTTAAAATCATACGCCAATGCCACAGGATGAACTGTGATTGGCAACATATTCATGACCATAGGCAAGTACAACATCACATAAGGATCCCATTTAAATTCCCCTTTATGTAAAGCATAACGATACTTTACATAACTGTTGGTATCGGTAACCACAAGTTGCTGCATAATCGATTGACCACCATTACCTCCATCATTGGCGATAGACCATGATCCACCGGTAGTCGTTTTAGCACCAGGAACAGTAAATTTATCGATCCAAAAGGTGGTTTTAGAGGTTTTCAAAGAAGGATCACTTTGAGCATTTGCACCAAGATTGAATGCGATAAAAACATTCATCAAAAGCCATGCTTTAAGGAGGGGGATTTTGGTCATGATTCGCTATGAATAGGCGTATAAACTAATAATTGGTCTGCGGCTATTGCCGTTTTTGATTTTAAATTTCCATGTATAATCGGAGCACGAAGTCCTTTTTCAAAAGTGGTTGGAGCAACAAATACCCTTGCCTCATCCCATAAGTGATTGTCAATAAAATATTGAAGGGTAGCACTCCCTCCTTCTATGATCACTGACTGAATTTGATGTTGGTACAACAGTTTTAATATCTCCGTACCAAGGATATTGAAATCTACTTTTTGGTAAACTAAGAAATTACCTTCTTCGGATTTCAAGGCATTGATACAAATGGTTTTAACCGATTTATCGAATAAATATAAATGTGAAGGCAGGTCAAGATTCTTGTCAATCACGATACGCAAAGGATTTTTACCTTGCCAATCACGACTTGTCAATTGAGGATTATCATATAAAGCCGTATTTTTTCCGACCAAAATAGCATCCTCCTCGGTACGCCACTTGTGCACAAGTTTTCTAGACAATTCTCCACTGATCCATTTAGAATCATGGTTTTCACGGGCAATAAAGCCATCACTGGTTTCTGCCCATTTTAAAATTACATACGGTCTTTGATG
Source organism: Bacteroidota bacterium (assembly GCA_041169945.1). Classification (GTDB taxonomy): domain Bacteria; phylum Bacteroidota; class Bacteroidia; order Cytophagales; family UBA9547; genus CALPQG02. The sequence goes on along the minus strand of JBEAZU010000299.1, from coordinate 843 downwards.
GTTGATGTAGGTAAAAAATCGTCGATTAAGCCAAGACGCTTTTTGCGCAAGCAAACCAACCGTTACCTCAACACCTGCCTCTTGCAACAATTTCACCCCTTTACCAGCCACCAAAGGATTAGGATCGAGGTTGGCAATGACGACGCGAGGGATTTGTTTGTCAATAATCAAATTGGCGCAAGGAGGTGTTTTCCCAAAATGAGCACAAGGTTCCAAGGTAACATACAAGGTCGCATTTTTCAACAAAGCCTTGTCTTTTACCTGCGCAATGGCATTGGGTTCGGCATGTGCCTTTCCAAACGCTTGGTGCCAACCTTCTCCAACAATTACCTCTTCATGTACAATTACACAACCGACCATTGGATTAGGACTCACTTTTCCTATTCCTAATAGGGCTAGTTCTAAAGCACGGTGCATGAATAATTCAGGCTTTGTCATATTTACCTCATTTAAAAAACAAAGATACAAATCAAAAAATTGAATAGTAATAAAAATCAATTTAAAACCAATCTTAGCCTAAGCACGTACGGCATTCCCATAAAAAAGCCCAAAACGGTTCAAAACCGAAGATTAGCAAAATATATCAAGCAGTATTAAGCCTTTTTAACAAAACGTTTTTGGTTAAACGAAAACATTTTATTCAACGAAAAATTAAGTACCGCAAATACCACAATACCGAAACAAATGGCGATCAATTTAGGATCTGTCATCCTTTTAAACCTTACTTCTGATATAAGTTGAATCACAAAGTCAGGCGTTAATTGATACGCTAAATTAGACAAACCCTCTAAGATCCAATATTGTTTTTCTTTTAAGATATAGACAAAGGTAAATTGCATTAAG
>JBEAZU010000298.1:0-3056 GCA_041169945.1 Bacteroidota bacterium | reverse complement strand
TAACAGTATTTCATATAGAGAGCCATATCATTTTCGGTACAATAGAAGGAATAATTTAGGGACAATATTCAATTTACTACTAGTAAAGTTCATAAAAAATACTCCTATTCGCTTAAAATGGAGAAAAACAATGCGACCTAAACGCCTATACCTATTTTTGAATTTTAAATGCTAGTTTGTTGCCACCAAAAAAACCTAAGTATTCACAAAATCGAAAGACTTGATTCAGCGAAGCGAAGACTTAAAGTAGTAGGTGCTACCCAATTTACTGAATTTTAGTTTGTTGTAAGACAATGTCAACAAGCCCTATTTAACCATCAACAATTGTTTAATGGTTGAATAAAGTTCTTCGGGATTAAATGGTTTTGAAATATAACCATTCATACCGGCAGCCTCTACACTGTATTTCACATCATCGAGGGCAGAAGCCGTAAGGGCAACAATGGGCAAGGTACCGCCCAAATCACGAATAACTTTGGAAGCCGTTAAGCCATCCATGATAGGCATTTGCAAGTCCATTAAAATAATATCGTACTCATTTTCTTTAAATTTGGCGATGGCCAATTCACCATTGACTGCGACGTCGACTATGGCATTCCAATTGAGTAACATCTTTTTGGCCACCATAATATTGATTGAATTGTCTTCTACTAAAAGTATTTTTAATCCCAACAAATCTTTCAATTCTTTGACAAAAACAAAATCTGTTTCCAGTTTTTTATGACTTACCTCAAAGGTCAATTCAAAACTAAAACTTGTCCCTACGCCTACCGTACTTTCAACTGAAATATCCGTTTGCTGAAGCTGTAACAACTTCTTTACAATCGTTAAACCAAGTCCAGACCCGCCAAATTTTCTATTGATATTGGAATCGGCTTGTGTAAACCGTTCAAAAATATTTGCTAATTGCTGTGGGGCAATGCCAATGCCTGTATCTTTAATTTTAAAGAATACGGTCAGTTGATTCGAAGTAGTCCCAACCAAAGATATATCAATAAAGATGGTCCCATTTTCGGTAAACTTAATGGCATTAGAAAGTAAGTTGTTTAAGATTTGAGACAACCGTGTTTCATCCCCAATCATATAATCGGGCAATGCTTCATCAAAAATCAAATTAATGGTATTATGCGATTCATTTGCACGATAAATATTCGACAGTTTAATATTGCTTAACAATGCCCTGATATTAATTTCATTGCGGGCAAATACAATTTTACCTTCATCAATTTTATTAAAATCTAAGACATCATTGATAAGATTCAATAAGTTTTCAGACGAAATATGTAAGGCGTCAATATACGTTTTTTGTGTAGGCAAAATCTCTTCTGATTGAAGTATATGAATACTTCCGATAATGGCATTTAAGGGTGTCCGTATTTCATGACTCATGACAGATAAAAAATTACCCTTCGCTTTTGCAATGGCTTCCGCCTCTTCTTTGGCTACAATAAGCATTTCTTCGAGGTGTTTGGCCTCTTCGACACGACTTTCTAAAAAGGAAATGATAGAAATCAAATCAAAATCCTGTGCATTGCTCACTTGGAAATTTTTATCCATGGAGCTAATCAAGGCTTTAATCTTCAAGACAGACGCTTGTGCCACTTGGTTTTGCAGATGTAAATCATTCAGTACCAATTGGTATTCGCGTTCACTTACATCAAAAGAATGGTCCGACATTCTTTTATCTCTTTCGTAAGTAAAATACATTTTACTTACCGCTTCAATAAAAGGAGCTAATTCAGCATCGTTTCGATACTGCTCAGGTAAAAATTTATCGATTTGCTTTTGAAGCGATTTATTGAGTTCCATTACTTTTCTGTAAAAGTGGTGATGGTCATGGTTTGATTGTGCAATTCGCAAGTAACCGTATTATTCAAGGGAGAAATTTCTCCGTAAGAATAAAAACCAGCCATGGCGCAATTGCTGCCTAATACCTCCGCCGCAGATTCAATCTCCTCTTCTGTACGCTCTTGTAAAATTAATTTTCGACCCACACAACTGATCAACAAGGCAAATTCAGGGTTATCCGTATTTACTTTAGAAGAGCTTGCCGCTATAGAAGACGCATTGATTAATTTATCAAAATTGGCTTTCATTAACCTTACTTTACTGCCTACAGGCATATTTCCAGCAAAAGTCATGGATTGACTCTCTTCATCAATCGACAAAATTGTTCTAACCAAGGTTTGTTTGGAATCTACGACCTGGATAGACAATGGAAATAAAAGCGCAGAAGCAGGCAATTCTGCCGAATAAGGGCCTAAATATTCTTTGTATAAATCAAGTGCTTTTTTATGATCGAGTTCGAATAAAACATTTTTTTCGGCCTTGGTGATCGTTCTTTCATGCCCAAATTCATCCCAACCGCCTAAAGAACCGTGACCAATGTCAATCGCTGTTCCATAAAAACCAATGGCAACAATTTCACCTTCAGTAGCGACCTTGTTTAAACCCGTTAAAGTTGATTTAAAATCTGACCCATCACCAGCCAAGCCTCCAGTAATAGGAATATGGGTATGATTATTGGCATTTAAGCCCGCAACCAACTCCCCGCCATTCACGTGCATGCCATCAGAAAAAACGAGTATACCAGCCAAATGCTCCCCTTGAAGCTGCGCTGCCAATGCCAAACCTACAGCATTACTATTTTGCTGATAATCAAAAATATTGGCTGAAATTGCTTTTATACTTGTTTTTTCAAAGTGTAAAGCAGAAACCACGATGGTCTGATCAGACACTGTTCTTTGTAAAATTTCTCCCGAAGTGGAAGAAAACACAATCGCGGCGGCCGGAAATTGAGAACGCAAATGACTATAAAGCCAAGTCTCAGCAATCATTTCTTTTTGACCAAAAACCAACACCAATTGGCAATTTGTTTCACTAAACGTCTTGTCTCTTTTGGTGGCTTTCCACACATTTGATTCAAATTTTAAAAGCAAAGTAGCAATCATAAATCAAAATTATAGGTATAAAATCACTTTACGAGCTACAACAACTAAAGTTATCTTTTACAGGTTCGTTCATAAAGATATTATCCACTAAATATTGATTAAAGA
>JBEAZU010000297.1:0-3030 GCA_041169945.1 Bacteroidota bacterium | reverse complement strand
GTTTAGCAATGGTGAAATTCATCCTATTACATGGAACACCCTCTTTTGGATTATCATGTTATTTACCGCCGTAAATGCAATTGCCAAAAGCTTTATGCAAGAAAGCAGAGGTCGGCTACTGTATTTTTATACCTTAGTAAGCCCACAAGCAGTCATCATTTCAAAAATTATATTCAACGCCGTTCTCATGTTGGTATTGTCAATTATTGGGCTATCGGTGTATAGTTTAATTATTGGCAATCCTGTAGAAGACATGGGTTTGTTTATCCTTAATGTCATTTTAGGAGGTTTAGGATTTTCTTCTTCCTTTACCATGATTTCAGCGATTGCATCCAAAGCAGCAAATGGAGGTACTTTGATGGCGATATTGGGTTTCCCCGTAATATTGCCGATGCTCATTATGCTCATTAAAATTTCAAAAAATGCCATGGATGGCTTAGCCTTTAGCAATAGCATCGACGAATTGGTCACTTTGGCTGCGATAAATATGATTGTTGTCACAATTTCGTATTTACTATTTCCTTACCTTTGGCGCACGTAGTGTTGGGTACAGAGTACAGAGTACAAAGTACAGGGTACCGAGTACAGAGTACAGGGTAAAGGGTAAGCGTTTAAAACTTAAATCAAATTATGAAAAACCATTGGTGGAAAGTGCTTTGTGTTGCCTGTTTATTTTACACCATCATTGGTGGATTTCTTGGCAAGGTACCTCGATTAGACATTCTCAACGAAACCATACGCAATTTGTATTTCCATGTGCCCATGTGGTTTTGCATGACGGTATTGTTTAGCGTATCCATGGTTTATGCCATCAAATACCTCAACAACCCACTTTCTAAATACGACATTATTGCCGCAGAATTTGCCAACACAGGAATCTTTTTTGGTATCCTTGGTATTTTAACGGGCATGGTTTGGGCAAAATTTACTTGGGGAGATTATTGGGTTAAAGAAGATTACAAACTCAATGGAGCAGCCATTAGTTTACTGATTTATTTGGCTTATATGGTATTAAGGTCTTCTTTTGATGATGAGCAACAAAGGGCTAAAATAAGTGCGGTATACAATATTTTTGCCTTTTCTGCCATGATTCCTTTGATATTTATCTTGCCAAGATTAACCGATTCGCTTCACCCTGGCAATGGCGGAAATCCAGGCTTCAACTCCTATGACCTCGACAACAATATGCGTATGGTATTTTACCCTGCAGTGATAGGGTGGATTTTGTTAGGCGTTTGGATAGCACATCTACGTGTACGAACGCGAACCATCGAAGAAAAACAATCATCAAATGACTAACATCATCTCTTTTATTTCCATACAAGATTAATAATTACTGATCATGACAAAAAAAATAACAAGCATCCTCATTTTACAACTCTTCTCTTTAATTATGGCTTTAGCCCAACCAAGCAAAACAACCCCAAGCATGGCAGATGGTTTTCGTGAAGAAGGCAAAATATATGTGGTCATTACAGTAGCGGGCATCATTCTCACAGGAATTGTCATCTTCTTGGTAATGCTAGAAAAGAAAATTAATAAATTAGAAAAAAACAGCTAGTACCTAACAAGCATCTACATGAAAAAAACACATATCATTGCGATTATCGTGATAGCCATTGCCATTGGGGCGATTATTTCTACCTCTGGAAGTTCGAGTGCTTACTTGACTTTTAATGAAGCAAAAGCCATGGCAAAAAACGGTGATTTAAGCAAAATACACGTGGTAGGCACTTTATTGAAAGATGAGAACAAAAAAATCATCGGCATGGAATATCATCCAGAAATTGATGCCAATTATTTTGCCTTTATCCTCAAAGACACCACCAATGTAGAAATGAAAGTGGTCTATGGCAGTCCTAAACCTGCAGATTTTGAAAGATCAGAAAAAGTGGTCATCATAGGCAACGTACAAAACAATGTATTTAAAGCAGACAAAATACTCATGAAATGTCCTTCTAAATACACCGAAAAAGAAATTAAAGTAAAACCATAACTACATTAAATCATGAAAAAAATAGTACTACTTACTTTAATACCTGCTATATTTTTATTGTTCAACCAATGTTCTCAAGTAGCAGATGCCTCAGGGGTTTGTGCAAAAAAATGGATAAAAGTTAAACCAATAAGCGCCTCCACCGCAGTGGCTACCATCACAGGAAGTGCCTTGGTATTGTATGCCCCCAATTTAAAAGCAGGCGTTAATTTAACCATCAACCAAACTGCTGTTTCAGGAGATTTTGAAGCAGAGGCAAGTTTTGAAGATTTTACACCCGGAACATTAGCTGACACTTGCAGTGCATTTTTACAATTTAGTGCTATTCCAATAGCGGAAAACGAAATCGCCAATACGGGCATTGCAAATGTTTCAAGTGGCTTAGCTTCTTCCATTTTTGCAGGCAATGAGGCAGACGCAAAACCTTTCTTGAATAAAGAGGGAAATTTGAGTGGTACCCTCAAAATTAAACGCACAGGCAATACACTTACTATTACCACCATTGTAAATAGTAAAAGTATGCTTGATGGCTCAACCATTCAAACGGTTTCAACCGCCACAAAAACAGATTTCGGTAACAGTAACCTCAATATTGGATTTCAATTGGGCGCTTTAAAAGACGTCAATAAAGTCATCAGTGCAAAAATCACTAATTTCACCATTGTTGGCGGAGGAAGTTTAGCCAAATCAGATGCATTTGACTGCAACTCATTGTTATAAAACCTAGGATGATGGCTGTCAAATATTACCATCAGCCTAGGTTTATCACCTCAAAACAAGATAGATTTTTATCCCTCTCTATTTTTACAACCTAATCCCCAATAATTCCGTAAAAACAAAGAAAATTAGGGTCAAGTTTGAACCTAAAAAACAACAATAACCACTTATATTGAAAAAATGAGTTCCTCTTTATTCGAAAACTACGATATTGCACCCCATTTTTTTGATGAAGCCTTCACTTCTTCAAAAAAACAGCATATTCAATATGAAAAGCTGTTTGAAGAACTTAAAAATTATTCATTTAATGACATCAA
>JBEAZU010000296.1:0-3162 GCA_041169945.1 Bacteroidota bacterium | reverse complement strand
AGTTTAAGCATGCCGCTTTCTTTGTCAAGTTCATATTTGGCCTTGCTACCTTTTGGGATTTCAATGACAGCAGTTACTTCTTCAGGTGCATTTTTACCGTATGATACTTTGTGCCAGGGATTAAAGTGTTCCATTCTTTTTTAATTTAATTTAATGATTGTTTAATTTTAAAAATCAAGCTTTGCCAAGTGCATAACAAAGCTTGAAACATTGTTATTGGGTAAGATTTTTAAAGTAATGACACGCCGCTCATTTCAGCAGGTTTTGAAATGCCCATCAATTCAAGAATAGTAGGCGCTAAATCTCCCAATTTTCCGTCTTTGATTCTTTTGGTATAATTTTTATCCACCAAGATGCAAGGAACCAAATTGGTAGTGTGTGCCGTATTGGGAGAACCATCTTCATTGATCATATAATCAGAATTTCCATGATCGGCAATGATAAGAAAGGAATAGCCGTTTTCCAACCCTACTTTCACCACCGCTTCAGCACAATGGTTAACGGTTTCACAAGCTTTTACTGCTGCCGAAAATACACCAGTATGACCCACCATGTCAGCATTCGCAAAATTCAAACAAACAAAATCAGCTTCTTGTTTTTTCAATTCAGGAATAATTTTGTCTTTGATATCATTGGCACTCATTTCAGGTTGTAAGTCATAAGTGGCCACTTTTGGAGAAGGGCATAAAATATGTGTTTCGCCTTCAAATGGTTTTTCTCTTCCGCCATTGAAGAAAAATGTTACGTGAGGGTATTTTTCAGTTTCAGCAATTCTAATTTGTTTTTTCCCGGCATTGGCCAACACTTCACCCAAGGTATTGTTGAGGTTATCTTTGTCAAAAATAACTTTTACATTGTTAAAGGTAGGGTCATAATTGGTAAGGGTAACGTAGTACAAATCAAGTTTGTGCATGTCTTGTTCATGAAAATCTTTTTGCGTCAAAGCCAAAGTAATTTCACGACCACGATCGGTACGGTAATTAAAACAAATCACTACATCTCCTGCTTCAATCAATGCAAGTGGTTTATCATTAGCGTCTGTAACTACAATAGGGTTAATGAATTCATCGGTGATATTGGCAGCATAAGAGGCTTCAATGGCTTCAATGGCATTTGAAGTATGTGCTCCAACACCTTTTACCATAAGGTCATACGCTAATTTAATACGCTCCCAACGGTTGTCTCTGTCCATGGCATAATAGCGGCCGATGACTGAGGCAATTTTTCCGGTAGTTTTGTCGAGGTGTTGTTGTAAATCTTTCAGGTAGTTTAATCCACCTTTAGGATCTGTATCGCGCCCATCGGTAAAGGCATGGATAAATAATTGATCTATCTGGTTGTCTTTTGCAATAGCGGTCAAACCTTTGAGGTGTTCAATGTGTGCATGAACGCCACCGTCAGACACCAAGCCTATAAGGTGTACTTTTTTGTTATTTTTTTTGGCGTAATCAAAAGCATCCAGCAATGTTTTTTCTTTGTCCAGGGTGTGGTCTTTTACGGCAAGGTTAATTTTTACCAAGTCCTGGTACACAATTCTACCCGCACCAATATTCATGTGGCCAACTTCTGAATTGCCCATTTGTCCTTCAGGTAAGCCCACTGCAAGACCTGAGGCTTCCAATTTACTATGAGGGTAATCGACATATAAACTGTCTATAAAAGGTGTGTTGGCGGCATCAATGGCTGAAACTTTTGGGTTAGTGGCTAAGCCCCAACCGTCTAAAATAAGAAGTACAACTTTTTTGTTCATGATAGGTATATATTTTTTCATTTAAAAATTCTTCTCTTTTCTAAGTTTTCAAAGATAATAATTAAAGACTGAAATTATCTGAAAATAATGATAACATATTAGTCGTTAAATGAGTATTAGTGCTAACGAACACATTTTCACATGAAAAGAATATTAATTACTGGAGGGTCGGGCTTAGTTGGAACTAAACTAAGTCAACTATTATTAGCACAAGGGTATGAAGTAGCGCATTTGACCAGGGGGAAAGATTATTACCAACACCCACAAATTAAAACTTTTCAATGGAATATTTTTAAACAAACCATAGATCCGGAAGCGGTATTGTTTGCCGATATTATCATTCATTTGGCGGGAGCAAGTATTGCTAAAGGACATTGGTCCCCCAAACGTAAAAATGAAATTTTAAAAAGCAGGGTGCTTTCTACCCGTTTGCTGTACCAAACCTTGAGTTCTGTGAACCACAAAGTAGAAGCCGTAATTTCTGCTTCAGCCATAGGCATATATGGTAATGATACGGGTTTAGCTTTGATCAACGAAGAAAGTGCTCCAGGAGAAGATTTCTTGGCAAATGTGGTGGTGCAATGGGAAGCAGAAGTCAATAAAATTGCCACACTGGGAATCAGGACCTGTATTTTGAGATTGGGAATTGTACTGGCCAAAGAAGGAGGTGCTTTGCCTCAATTGGTCAATCCAATTAAATGGTGGGTGGGTTCGCCTTTGGGTACTGGCAACCAAATTATGTCATGGATTCATATTGATGATTTGTGTCACCTATTTCTTTTTGCCATTGAAAACACTACTGTTAAAGGGGTATACAATGCTGTTGCTCCTAATCCTGTTGCCAACACGGAAATGATGCAAACCATTGCCCGAAAACTTCACAAACCACTTTTTTTACCCAAGGTTCCGGCTTTTGTTTTGCGGTTCATTATGGGAGAAATGTCCCAAATTGTATTGGGAGGAAATAAAGTAAGTGCCGATAAAATTATTCAGTCGGGTTTTAAATTCAAATATCCTCAATTGTCATTGGCATTGAAAAATATTTTGAAAAATGAGTAGTGAAAACAGCTTAATGGTCATTTAGCTCAAACGGATTTGGAATTATATTTTCTATGCCGAACGGGTTTTATTGGTATAATAATTTTGTCCTTAGATGATTTATTGTGGGTAATTTAATTTGGGAATATCAGGTATTAGGCTATCGGATATTTTTGGGTTTATTAGAAAATATCAATGTCCTTAAAGTTTATTTATAGGATTTTTAGGGCGATTCCCGGGCTTTCGGCACTCTCCCGCGAAAAGCGGGATCAAACAATCCCGAAGCATCGGGACTTTCCCTATCGCAAAACAAGAAATACCATCTCCTATTTCTTGATTTCAATAGTATTCCATTTAGCACTATAATTTTATAC
>JBEAZU010000295.1:0-4213 GCA_041169945.1 Bacteroidota bacterium | reverse complement strand
GCATCAATATAGATGGGGGAAAAAAGGCGTAGTGCTGATGCCTAGTATCAACCAACAAAGCCTTGGTTTCTATCTGCAAAAAAGCTTTTAAATTTATGCCTTAGGCAATAGGTGTTTTTTTTGAGAAGCTATTCGTTTGAAAATTGTGACTTCCGCAACTTGTTTAGTAATCAAGCTTTTAAAAAAATATTCCATACAAGGTTTACGCTTAGGTATTCCTTGTATGGAATTTATTGAGTGGGGTTTATGAGGGTATTCGTGTTTATAAAATATCTTTGATGTTGAATTTTCTACCTCTAAATTCAAAACTATCCCCTTTCTTTTTGCCTTCCATTACTTGGTAAAGTGGCGATTTTGTAGAAATGGCAACAAAAGTATCACCATCAAAATTTACTTGACCTAAACTTACGCTTACAAATAAATTTTGTACATCGGTCATCACGACAGCACCGTACCTTACCGTATTGGATTCAATATCACCGTTTATTTTTTGTAAACCAGCCAGGGTTAGGGAGGCTTCTCGTAATTTCATGGAATACATGTCCCTGTCCATGTTACATTGCTCTCTGAACGAGTCTGCATTGTCTTCCGCTGAAGGTTCCATGTTGGCACTTTCTATGGCATGTTTCATAGATTGTTGAATCGCATTGACAAGTTCTGTTTGTAAATGAATACACTTTGTTAATAGACCTTGTTTTAATTCAACTGATTGTAGCGTTTGCATCATACTATTATTGTTTGTGGTTATGCGTAGTGAGTTGACCGTTTTGTTCGTTGACGTAGCCAAATGGTTCATTTTTGATAATTAAGAAACCATCTAAGTCTACATAATCAACGTTGGCGCACAAGTGCATGGCCGATGAAATACCAATGCTTGTTTCGACCATACATCCGATCATTGTTTTAAGGCCGTTGGCACGTGCTGCGTTTAATATTTTAAGGCCTTGGAGATAGCCACCTGCTTTCATTAATTTCATGTTAATGCCATGAAATTGTGATTTTAATGCACTCATATCTGCATTGTTGGTGACCGATTCATCGGCAATAATATCAACTTTTGCTTTCGGCTTCAGGTATTGGTATGCCTCCACTTGCGTGGCGGGCATGGGTTGTTCTATGAATTGTAATTTTTTGGTATCTATGGCATGCATGAATTTGATTACTTCATCAGGATCTTGCCATGTTTCATTGCCGTCAACCATAATGGGTTGTTGCGCCACTTTGCTGATGGCTTCAAATGCTTCCACTGCGTTGCTTGCATTTACCTTTAGCTTGAGAAATTTAAATCTTTTTAAATCATGTGCTTGGTAAAAGTCGCTTAATGCTTCGGTGGGCATGATGGGCATACTAAAAGCGGTGAAAATGGCCGATGGCGCTGCGATTTGTAAATAATCATAAATAGTTTTGCCTTCTTTTTTGCACCAATAGTGTATAAATGCTGATTCAATACCAAATTTTAATGAATTACAAACTTGTGTTAGGGTAAATAAATGGGTTAAAGATGTTAAATTGTTGACCGAAGCCAAGCCTATGGCCATTAATGATTCAAATTGAAATTTAATGAGCGTGCTATTTTCATCATAGCGAACATTAGGAGCTATTTCTCCAATACCTTCGTATTGGTCATCAGAAATTCGAATGAAAAAATTAATTTTCGCATCAGCACTATTTCTAGCAATTTTCCAAGTGTACTTAAGCTCCAGTATTTGTTCTTCTAATTTACAGCAAACCATTTTCCATAAGCCTTTAATCTTTTGGTACTTATTCGAAAAGTCCTGTTAAAAGGTTGTAAAAACACACCGTTTTTTTAGTTTAATTTTTATAAATAGGCAGATGAAGCATTCGAATGCTTCCTTAAAACCTACGAAATGTAGGTTGAAATGAAAAACTGCTTGTTTTTTGACTTGAGCAATAATAAAATATTGTTTTGATATATTATGTTTTTTAGCTTTGGCGATAGGTAATTTTGACGTATAAATCATACCTTGTACTATGTTTCATCAACTGAAAGTAATCGAATTGGCTTCTGTATTGGCAGGACCTTCTGTAGGACAATTTTTGGCAGAATTAGGTGCCGAAGTCATTAAAATAGAAAACCCCAACACCAAGGGGGATGTTACCCGTTCGTGGAAATTAAGTACAGAATCATCAGAAACGGATATCTCCGCCTATTTTACGGCAATCAATTGGGGTAAAAAATCAGTTTGTTTGGATATCACCCAAGCCGATCAATTGCAAGTTTTATACGAACTGATTAAAACGGCCGACATTGTCATTGCCAGTTATAAACCTGGTGATGCCGAACGATTAAAAGTAGATTACCAAACTTTACGTTCTCTTCAACCTACTTTAATTTATGGGCATATTACCGGATACGGCAACGATTCATCTCGTTTAGGGTACGATGCCATCATACAAGCCGAAAGTGGTTTTATGTATTTGAATGGGGAAAAGGAGGGAGGTCCACTGAAGATGCCGGTGGCTTTGATGGATATTTTGGCCGGTCATCAGTTGAAAGAAGCCTTGTTAGTGGCCTTAATAAGGAAGCTAACCACCGGAAAAGGGGCTTTGGTGGAGGTTGCTTTATTGGATGCCGCAGTGGCTTCTCTGGCAAATCAAGCCACTAATTATTTGGTAGCGGGTGTAAATCCTGAAAGAATCGGTGCTGCCCATCCTAATATTGTACCTTATGGTACCCTATTTAAAACCCAAGACCATTTTGATGTTGTCTTGGCGGTGGGGAATGACAAGCAATTTCAACATTTATGTGCTTGTATTGACCTTAAGGACCTTTTTGAGGATGAACGATTTAAATCTAATGCTGCTCGGGTGCTTAATCGTACGGCTTTAATGGAAATTTTAACCGCTCAAATTCTACAATTCAATAAAGTGCCTTTACTCACTTTATTGGCTGCCCATCAGGTACCTGCCGGTGCGGTTAATACCGTAAAAGAGGTACTTGATAGTGCTGAGATGGCTCATTTGTATCTCGGTAATGCAACATTGAAAGGCTTGAAAACATTTGTAGCCAAAGGGCTTGGAGAGGCTATAGACCTGAGCGCTCCGCCACATTTAGGTGCCGATACAGCGGCTGTTCTACATCTTATAGACCCAAGTGATTTGGTTTGAAATGGCATTATTCAATAGAATCATTTCAAATGCTTAGTAAGCTCAAATTAATTGATTAATTTGTAGGCAGATAATAAATTACGTAGTTTTTTATTCGAAAATATGGAAGACAATATAGATTATACCGTTGGATCAGCCTTGAAAAAGGAGAAAAAAAAGAAAGCATTGCCCGTTCCAGTAGAAGCTTCTTCTCCTTTTACGGCCTTAAATGGATTGAGTAATTTACAACAAAGGCTTATTGCAGGCATTTTGGGTGGGTCCATTATTGTTGGAAGTGTGTTTTGGAATGAATGGTCTTTCTTTGGCTTGTTTTTTTGCATCACTTTACTTTCGATGATGGAGTTTTATAAACTCATTATCCAAGACAATAAAAAACCTAATCGTATTCCTGGTTTATTTATTGGAATGATGATTTTTACTTTGGTGTTTTTAATTCAAAAAAACATTTTAGCGAGTAAATGTTTCTACTTGATTCCTCCTTTTTTATGCTTGTTGTTTATTCATGAATTGTATATCAATAAGAAAAAACCTATCAGTAATGTGGCCTTTACCATTATTGGCTTGATGTATGTCACAATTCCATTCTCCCTCTTGGTTGTTGCGGCCTTTAGTTCGGGTAATTACAGCTACCAAATTGTGTTGGGTTCTTTGTTTTTGCTTTGGGCGAGTGATTCTGGTGCTTATTTTTCAGGTAAAACCTTTGGGAAAACAAAGTTGTTTGAACGTGTTTCTCCCAAAAAAACTTGGGAAGGGTCTATCGGAGGCGCTGCCTTGTCAATGGGGGTAGCCTATGTTTTGTCTATCTATTATACAGATTTACCTTTGTGGAAATGGTTGGTATTGTCTGGAATTATTGTGGTCGTGGGCAGTTATGGCGATTTGGTGGAATCATCTTTTAAAAGAAGTTTAAAACTGAAAGATTCAGGCGCTTTAATTCCCGGTCATGGAGGTTTCTTGGACAGGTTTGATGGCCTCTTGCTTGCAGCACCATTTATCGCTGCATTCTTGGTGATGTGTGCTTAATTGCTGAGTGGTTTTTGCTGCATTTGTAGTAGAATTATTAAAAAAGCAGGCTCAGTTCTAC
>JBEAZU010000294.1:0-4710 GCA_041169945.1 Bacteroidota bacterium | reverse complement strand
TTTAAGAAATTTGCACAAGATTTTACCCTCACCTTATTGATTCAACATGCCAATAGGCATTTAAAAGTGATGTATAACCGTTATGAATTGTATAAAAAAGACGATTCTACAGAAATGGAATTACAGATTAAGGATAAAAACTTTTTTGACGATGTCAGAAATATCAATTCCTTATCGGGAGGCGAAACATTTTTGGTGAGTTTGTCCTTGGCACTAGGCTTGTCTGATTTGGCAAGTAAAAAAACTAAAATTCGTTCCTTATTTATTGATGAAGGTTTTGGTACTTTAGATCCAGAAAATTTAAACAATGCCTTGGATGCCTTGGAGTTGCTGAGACAAACCGATGATCGTCAGATTGGCATTATTTCACACGTAGAGGAATTGAAAAAGCGTATTCATACCCAAATTCAAGTCAATAAAGTGTCTGCAGAATTTAGTGAAATATCGATTGTAGATTAATTTTGTATTGATAATGTAGAAGTTATGAAAATGTTTTATAACTTGTGTCTAATAATTATTGTATTTCAGATTTCAAACGCATAATTATCCTTAGCATTCGAATAAAAATATGAACTCAAAACTTCAATCTTTGCTAGAAAATACCTTGTTTGGGGTGTGCACTTATTGGGCCGAAGTATTTGGCATCGCCACAAGTAGTGTGCGATTTTTCTTTATTTACTTGTCTTTTTTTACTTTTGGTTCTCCTGTATTTTTATACTTGGCCTTTGCCTTTTTATTGAATATCAGAACCTACCTTAGAAGAAGCAAAAGTACGATTTGGGATTTTTAAAGGGCATCTTCAATATCCCATTGCAACATGATTTCATGGGATATCCTGCCAGAGGTAAGGTTAGTGTTGTAATCTATGGCATAACCTAATTCAATTCTACCTTTGATGTAAATAGCGCCCATTAAAGCCATACTATTTTTAACAGAATAGTTTGCGCCTAACCAAAAAGATTCTTGTTTACCTATCATGGTATTGATGTCAATTTTGGTAGGGAAAGTTTTAGAGTATCTTCCTAAAAAATTAGGTTCAATATACAAGTCTTCATTGAGAAAATATTTGTAACCACCTGAAGTTGTTAGGTTTAAATTGTTGTTGGCAACATCAGGCGTTGAAATTCCCGCATATAATTTTTCTGATTTGTATAAAAAACCTGCCCCAATTTTTGGTAAAAAAGTAGGACTATAAGAGTCGGCATCTGTATATTTTTGGTCGTCGGTTTCTCTAAGTTCAAGATTTACAAACCTGTCGGCATACACCCCTCCGGCTTTTAAACCCATGCAAAGTTTTCTGTCTTTCCCTAAATTCAAATGGTAAGAATAATTGGCAGCCAATTCAAAATTGCGATTTGAATTAAAGGTTATGGTATTTAAATTAAAAGCTAGGGCAAAGTTTTTATTGTCGAAACGCTTGTCAATGGTAAATAAACCTTTGTTTGCACCAAATTTATCGCCTGAAATACCAACATAATCCACACGGGTGATGGCCGAAATATTGAATGCCGACAATTGTGTTCCTGCAAAAGCGGGGTTTAAGTAGGTTTCATTATTGAAAAATTGTACAAAATTACCTAGGAATGGCGAAGTTTCTTTTGACTGTGCTTGTGAAAGAAATGGGATGACAAGTAGGCTAATAATAAGTAACTGTTTTTTCATTGATGTTGCGAAGTCTAGTAAGCAATTTACGGTGTAGAAATTGGTTTTCAAAATTAAAGTTCAATCTCTGAGTATTTTTTATTTTTTTTAATAAAATATTGCCACACAATACTTTTGGGCAAAATTTCATTGGAGGTATTGCTGGTTTTTTGTTGGGTACAATGGTTTCGTTTTTGTTGCCAAAGCCCTAAATTTTGGTAGAAATTTAAATGTGCTTTAAAGATAGCCCCAAAATCTTTGTGATTTCCTGTCATCAATAGTTTGAGGGCTGCAATGCCATCCAACACCATTCGGATAAACAAGGTCGCATACAAGCTTGATTGAGGTAAGTTTTTGTACAACAATACCAAACCGTTTCTGTAATTTAGAAATGTTTTATGTGGATTTGATTTATGTAAAGTGCCACCTCCAACATGAAATACGGTACTTGTAGAACTATATAGCACTTTATAACCTGCATTTTTTATTCTCCAACACAAGTCAATTTCCTCCATGTGGGCAAAAAAATCTTCGTCTAAGCCTCCCAATTGATGGTATATTTCAGCTCGAACAAACATACAGGCTCCTGTTGCCCAAAATATTTCAATGGTATCGTCATATTGCCCTAAGTCTTCCTCCAAGGTATCAAACAATCTTCCTCTACAAAATGGATAACCATATTGGTCGATGAACCCACCTGCAGCGCCGGCATATTCAAAAAATTTTTTGTCCTGAAAAGCCCTTATTTTGGGTTGACAAGCCGCAATGGAGCGGTCGTTTTCCATGAGTGCAATCACAGGACTAATCCAATTATGGGTAACTTCTACATCGGAATTGAGTAAAACATAATAGTCTGCTTCAATTTGAGCCAATGCCGTGTTGTAGCCTTTGCTAAAGCCTTCATTTAGAGGAGAAGCCAATACTTTTATAGTAGGAAAATGGCTGGCTAAAAACAATAAGGAATCATCCGTAGAACCATTGTCTGCCACAATTACTTCAAATGAGGCACTGTTTTGCGATACAGAGGGCAAAAATTGCCTCAGCATTTCACGCCCATTAAAGTTTAAAATGACAATGGCTACTTTGCTCATTACAAAATTCCGTTAAATAAATCTAAGCCAGGAATGTTTGGTAAAACGCCTTCCGTTGCTTTTTTTAGTGCTTTTTTGGTTAATTCATCCACTTCTGCCATGGCCATATTGGTGGTGCTGGTAATGAGTTGAACCACGTTTTGTTTGTCTGAAGAAGCATACAGTTCATCGGCTACTTCAATGGAAAGTACTTGTTTAATACCATTTACGGTTACTTTTACCATTCCAGATTCTGCCGTATAGGTAATGTGTACCAAATCTTGTTTGGCTTGTTTTACTTTGGCTTGGAAGTCTTTTACCTTGCCCATCATATCAAACATGTTAAACATAATGCTATCTCGTTATTTTGAAATACAAAAATGAAATTAAATTTCAAGGAGTACAATGATTATTGAATTTATCCTACAACAATTTTTAACGTCTAATTTCAAAACTCCCTCGAATAGTTTCTTTGTCAGTTTTGAATATAAAAAGATAAGAACAGGAGGGAAGTGGATTGCCTTGCTCATCTACACCATTCCAATCATTTAAATAATGATCACCTTTGCTACTAAACATTTTAAAGCCATCGTAGGTGAAAATGGTCAAATTGGAGGTTCTTTCTAAATCATAATAATCCACCATAAAATAGTCATTTTTACCATCATTGTTGGGGGATATGCCATCATAAAATTTGATTTTCTTATAGCTTTTATTGATGTAATTATTGCTTGTATTGAAAGTGAACCATATCAGTAATACTATGTAAATAAAATATGGTTGGTTCTTTTTAAGGAACTAATATAAATCATAGCATTGTTGCAAAACATAAATGATAGACATTGCTAAATACAAATGATTGTATAATTAGTAATGGATATATTGTTTTTTTATTAAATTTGCTCAAATTAATTATAACTATGAGATCTTCTAATCCTATTCTAAACGAGAAAGCCTTTGATAGCTTTACTTATTTAGGTTCAGACACTATGACTGTTCAAGGTACTGTTAACAAAGCCTTGATTATGTTTGCTTTATTGTTGTCAGGCGCTGCTTTTACCTGGATGAATATGGGTACAGCTTTGGCGATGCCACTGATGATTGGTGGTGCTATTGGTGGTTTAATTGTCGCCATTATTACTACATTTAAAAAAGAATGGTCCCCTAAAACAGCCCCAATTTATGCTGCCTTGGAAGGTTTATTTATAGGTGGCATTTCAGCGTTTTTTGAAAATATGTTTCCTGGCATTGTGATTCAGGCGGTTTCATTAACCTTTGGGGTGTTTTTCTGTTTGTTGTTTTGTTACAAATCAGGCTTAATCAAAGCCACTGAAAACTTCAAAATGGGGGTTGTTGCTGCAACTGGCGCCATTGGCTTGGTTTATTTGGCTAGCATGGTCATGCGTATGTTTGGCTCAAGCATTCCATTTATCCACGAAGGTGGCATGATGGGTATTGGCTTTAGTTTAGTGGTGGTAGTAGTTGCTGCCTTGAACCTGATTCTTGACTTCGATTTTATTGAAAAAGCAGCAGAACAAGGTGCTCCTAAATACATGGAATGGTTTGGTGCTTTCGGCTTGATGGTAACATTGGTATGGTTATACCTTGAAATGTTAAGGTTGCTGTCTAAATTATCTAGCAGAGATTAAGGATACATCAATGATATTTTTGAAAGCCTTCCAAGTAATTGGGAGGCTTTTTTGCTTAAAGCGTACTCCTTATTCCGCTATTGTCGGCATCAAAATAATGTAAAAAATGTGTTTATTTGATTCAAATTACAAACATCCTCGTAACTTGCTTTTAGATATTTAAAATGCTCTGATGTATGAAAATTCAGCTTGTGGAATGCCCGAGAGATGCCATGCAAGGCTTGCATGCATTTGTGCCTACCGATTTGAAAATTAAGTACCTCAATCAATTGCTTGCGGTAGGTTTTGATACCTTGGATTTTGGTAGTTTTGTGTCACCCAAAGCCATTCCTCAATTGAAAGATACTCAA
>JBEAZU010000293.1:0-3895 GCA_041169945.1 Bacteroidota bacterium | reverse complement strand
ATTTTTCAGAAATCACCCAACCTCCTCGATGTTAGTTTTCAGTTTACAGTTATCGGTTTACAGTTTTAGCTATTGATAATCAGTAGGTTTTATTGTTTACTTACACTGTTTTAGATTTTACATTAAAATCTACCTTCACCAATTCTAAAATTTTACCGTCTTAAGTTTAATGATTTAGGACAAATTATTTGTTATGCAGAAATATATACGCATATCAATCCTTGTTGTATTGCTTACAATAGGTTTTGAATCAAATGCTTGTGACGTTTGTGGTTGTTCTTTCGGGGGGAATTATTACGGCGTTTTACCTCAATTTTCCAAACACTTCGTTGGACTACGTTACCAACATCGCAGTTTTGTTTCCAAAGGCATGAGTGATGAAGGAAATGAGGTCAGTACCCAGGATGTGTTCAATAAAATAGAACTTTGGGGACGGTTTTATCCGCACAAACGAATACAAATCTTTGGCTTTCTGCCTTATGTTTTTAATGCACAAAAAGTAGAAGGTGTCACGAAAAGCATTGCTGGCATTGGCGACATGATGCTCAACGTTAATTATACCTTATTCAATACCGGCGACAGTACCGACCTTACCTTCAGGCAACTCTTGCTTGTTGGTGCGGGTACAAAAGCGCCAACGGGTGGTTTTGAGACTATAGTTGGCGGTGAACAGGCACACGCCAACATGCAGGCGGGTACGGGATCATGGGATTATTTGGCCAACGCCATGTATAGTATTCGCTATAAATCAGTTGGTTTGAGTACCGATATGACCTACAAGTACAATACCCAAAATGCAGACCAATACAGGTTTGGAGACCGATTCAATACGGCCATGAATTTATTCTTTTGGGATAAATATTGGGGAATTACCGTTATGCCTCTTGCGGGTATCTATTATGAATTTGCCTACGTGGATGTGTTGACTAATTACAAGCAAAAAGCAACCGGTGGGGAGGCCTTGTTCGGTAATGTAGGCCTTGACTTTTATTGGAAAAAGATGTCATTCGGCCTGTTGTGTCAAATGCCCATCAGCCAACAAAATCAAAGTATTACTGCCAATAATAGGTTGATGACCACATTTAATTATATGTTTTAATGAAAGGTGTAAGCTGTATTTTACTGGTAATGTGGATTGCTTGCTGTGCCTGTTCTAAAAAATCAAATACAGAGGTTAATCCTAGTGTCCATGCCTATCCGATAGCGAGTCCTTCGTATTTTGGCGATTATAAAATCCCTGCCGACAACCCTACCACCGTGGAAGGTGCGACACTTGGACGAATGTTGTTTTATGAACCCATGCTGTCGGGTAACAATACCATGACTTGTGCTTCTTGTCATGTACAGGCAAATGCCTTTACAGACACAAACAGGTTCAGTACAGGTATTGATGGCATCAAAGGGACGCGCAACAGTATGGCTATCAGTAATGTATTGTGGCAAAATAAATTCTTTTGGGATGGACGTGCTTCAAGTCTTGAAGTGCAGGCTTTAGGTCCGATTGAAAATCCTATAGAGTTGCATCAGCCTTTGTCTGCAGCAGTTGCCAAATTACAAGCCACCAGTAATTATCCCGGATTGTTTAAAATAGCATTTGGTTCTGAAACCATTACTGCCGACCATATTGCCAAAGCCATTGCTCAGTTTGAACGTACGTTAATTTCTTCGAATTCAAAATATGACCAATTCTTAAGAGGGGAAGCGGTATTGACGGAAAGTGAAGCCAGGGGAAGGGCCTTGTTTTTTACACATCCTTCGCCAGAAAATAATTTAAGAGGTGGCAATTGTGGTGATTGCCATACGGGAGATTTGGCAGGAAATGGGGCATTTCATAACAATGGACTTGATGCAGTGTTTCAAGATCTTGGATTAGCGTTACTTACAAACAATGTATACGATGAAGGAAAATTCAAAACGCCGTCGTTGAGAAATATTGGCTATACGGCTCCTTATATGCATGATGGAAGGTTTAAGACCCTTATGGAAGTGCTCGATCAATACAACGAACATGTACAAACCAGTTTGACACTCGACCCATTAATGTCGGCAACGAATACAGTAGGGGCTAAAACTTTAGCCTTAACCGAACAGGAAAAACAAGATATCATAGACTTTCTAGGAACGCTCAACGATGAATCGTTTGTGACCAATTCAAAATTCTCTAATCCATTTAAGCCATAACCATGTATTTACTTCGTAACATTACCGCCCTATTGCTAGTAAACATCTTCCTTTTCGCGTGCAATAAAGACCATGATTTGCATGGCGATGCTGTGGAAGATACGGTCGCGCCAATGGTCACTATTGTAAGCCCAATGATGCATGATACTATTCTTGTAGGAGAAACCTTAAAATTAAAAGCTTCAGTGGTTGAAAATGACCAACTGCACCAATATGGTTTTTGGGTAAGGAATAAAGCAAATGGTGAAGAATATGCCAATTTTAGTAAACACCAACATTTAGGTTTGGTGAATATTGATACTTCATTTGCTTTGACAAAGCTTACCTCAGGAACTACTCTTGCAGTACAAGTATATGCACTCGACCACAATGGAAATGATAAATCATCGACTGTTGAAGTATTTATAAAATAAGTTTGTTTAAAATAAATAGTATACAATGAAAATTATCCACCTTCTATTTTTGTTAATGACTTGCTTTGTCATGTCTTGTAAAAAAGATCCTGCTACAGCAATTGTTCCTGCTGTTACTCAGGGGAGTTTGAAATTGGTGTTTGACAATGTTGTGGGAACTAGTGATTTGAAGTTGAATGCTGATAAATATTTAAATGCTCATGGAGATACATTTTCAGTGAGTTTATTTAAATACTATATTTCCAATGTACGGTTGCGTCGCCAAGCTGATCAGGTTTGGGTAGCATTCTCCTCAAACAATCACCTGATTGAAGAAGGGGGAAAAGACAATTTTACCTTGTCTAATATTCCTGTCACTCCTTATGACATGCTTGAGTTTAAGGTAGGATTAGACAGTGCGACCAATTTCGGGACAAATTTTACGGAAGACCTGAACAAATCAAAAGGAATGTATTGGGAATGGGATCCGCAATACGTATTTTTGAAATTAGAAGGCAAAAGGTATTATAATGCAACCAACGAGGCTTTGGTGTTTCATATTGCCGATAATGCCAATTTAAAAACCATACAATTGCCATTCAAGCAAACCTGGTATTCGGGTCAAACTTTGGTCCTACAAATCAAAACCGATATCCTTAAAATGTTTGAAAGTCCAAACCAAACCGATTTTACCAAAGTAAACAACGTGATGATGGGGGCCGAAGCGGCCAACATCGCTAGCAATTACAGCAATATGTTTACCTTGACAGCATCGAAAATAGAATAATAAAATTGACTGTATACAATTTCTGTACAGGGAAAAGCTTGTTTAAATAACTTAATGATCAATAACATGAATAATAAATTAGGGTTTGCAATAGCAATAGGGATAGTCATTGGTTTGGTGGGGACTTATGTTTACAAAAAAACACAACCGACAAAACCAGAGGTGATTCTTCCTCATTATGGGATTGACAGTGTAGTAACTAAAAAAATGGAAGGAAAGGAGGTTCTTGACACCATTTACCATACGATTCCTGATTTTAAATTTACAAGTCAGGAAGGTAAAGCTGTGACCATGAGCAATATGAAAAATTGCATTTTTGTGGCTGATTTCTTCTTTACCACTTGCCCAAGTATTTGCAAAGACATGGCGATACAGAAAATGCGTATTTACAAAGCATTTGAAAATAACCCTCAGGTGAAAATGATTTCTCATACCGTGAATCCTGAAAATGATACGGTGCAAGCGATGATGGCTTATGCCAAACGTTGCAAAATTACCAATCATGACAAATGGTATTTGGTAACAGGTACCAAAC
>JBEAZU010000292.1:0-4138 GCA_041169945.1 Bacteroidota bacterium | reverse complement strand
TTAATACCTCCTTCATCAAACAATTTGGTGATAAGCAATGGCGAAGCATTGCTCGTTCCTCCTTGAACAAAAGATTCGTCATTTAAAAAAATGGAAACTTTAGGTGGGGTGATGTCTGTAGGAGCATTGTTATTGGTTCCTCCTACGTATAAATCAAAATTATAGCCTGTAGCATCTGTTTTGAAATTGTTGTCAATGGCATAGGTGCTAATTTTCCCAAAATCAAATTGATATGAAATGTCTTTGGGTACAACAAACGTAAATTCAAATATGCCATTGTTGACCGTTGCTAATCCGTCATAAATTAAATTTTGAAAATTACTATAGTTGAATTTACCGGTTCCCGATTCTTGTCCTAAGGTGGATAATTGCAAGGGTTTATCAAAATACGATATATATATGGTGCCATTGTAATCTGTAATAATGGTGTTTTGTATTTCTCTAACAGCCCCTTTAATGGTTATTTTTTCAAGTGCTTTTACCGTGTCAATCCCTTTTGTAATGGCTTTTGTTACCCCATAACTTAGTATCGAATCTAACGTGATTCGTTTCTCTGCATAATTTAACGTCATCGAAGGGTCTCCAAGGATGGCATAATTCCTGTTGTCGATGCCAATAAGGCTGTTGTTTTTGGTATACATCATAATGTCACCAAGGCGGTAATGGTTGTTGTTAAGGTCTTTGTTAAATAAAATGCTGTACAAAGCGGTATTTAAAGTAGCATTGCTACTAGAATATACAGGTCTTGAAGAACTTAATAGGCCTATTCCACCTCCATTTGGCGATATCAATACAATTTCACCTGCCGAAAAAATTTCTGGGTCATCATACCTACTTACTTCGCATGTTGCCGTTACAAAAAAAGGCAAATTGTTGATGTTTTTCCAAGATTGAATTTGCGGAATGGTAATGATTTTTTTGGTGGACAACTGTGTTTCACCGCCATGTCCGGTATAATTAACAATTAAAGCACCTGTATTCACCGTATTGTCTATGGCTTTAATGGCTTCAGGTGCTTTTACGCCATCCGGGAAAGTAACAAATGGGTATGCATCTAAGAAGATACGGTCTACATTCATTTGTTTGTATTTGCTTTCAATACTTGCGGCTAATTTGTTGGCTTGGGAAACGTGTAAGTTAGCATCTCCCGCATCGGCTAAAAAACTTATTTTATTTCTCCATTTACCCGACGATTTGGTTTGGTCGGCGTAGGTGATTAATTTGTTCGTGACGTAGGCTGCTTCTGTTGTGGTACGAACGGGTATTCTGCCTATGCCAATGTCTAGTTTATGCAAGTCTGCCGGAGATTCTGACCATCGGCCTTCATTGTCATCCAAAAAGCCATAATAATCATCCGAAGATTGACTCTGCACAGGGTGTAAAGAATTATAGGATTCATAAACGGGTACATAATTGGTGTTTTTGTTTACCCTATTTTTGTAATCATAAGAACAAGCCCCAAACAATAACAAGTATTGTAAAGAATCTTTTGATCCTATCCCTTTTTCATAAATGTGTTTTACATAATCCCTGATAGCAGTAATGTCTTGAGCGCCGGAAGAAAATTCATTGTATATTTCATTCACCACCACAACGCTCACACTTAAATTGTCGTGCTGTTGACGTAAGGCAGCAATTTTATTGGCTTCAGCTATAAAGGCGGGTATGGTAACAATCATTAAATTGGTACTGTTATTTTGTCTAATATTTTGATTGCTTATTTTTTTATAAAATACTGGCGTTGGAAATGCGTTGCCATTAAATGCGATAAATTCTCTTAATATCGTAGAGTTAAATTGAAAGGAAACCGTGCCATCTCCCTCATTGGTATAATTTTGATTGTTGACATTGCTTGGCGTACTCACATCCCAGACCATTAAGCCGCTACCAGGGTTGGAAATAACAAATTTAGATACCGTGTTTTGTTTGCTTTTAAGGTTTCTGAAGGCTAAATAATTGTTATTGACCCTTAATTCTCTTAAGGCATTGATGGTGATGTAATTGAGGTAGCCTGTGGCGGTTGGTTCTATGCCTCTGTTGAATTTGTAATGTAAATTTAAGTCCGCGCTGTAATTAAAATTGCTGTTATTAATCTTAAATAGGATGGGGGAATTAATACCTATGGTGGTATAGGCAACTGATCCAGAGGCTTTGATGGTATGAGTACCTATGCTTACATTGTTGAGGTCAATGTCAAATCCGAGTGTAGAGCTAGTCACGGCTTTAGAGTTTGCCATGACATTGGAAAGGATTTTTATGGTTGAATCTTTTCTTAAATCTGGAATGTTGAATGAAATGGTTTGGTCGTAACCCGATTGGCTAAATTTTTCGCCGTACCATTCCCTGCCTGATTTGAGTAGGTTTACGGCATCATTTTCATGAAAGGTCATTTCATTAAAATAATTATACGTTTGGCTCGCGCCACTGGCTTCATTTGTGGTTTGTATCCTTGCGCCTGCCTGGTTTGAAATCGTTAAAAAGTAAAAAGAGGAGTCTGAATAGAGGTTTTTAGTATGGGTAAAAATATCATTCGAACTGTCAAAACGCCAGGTGTTTGGGCCTTGTACATAAAATAAGATATAATCTTCTGCATTAAAAATTTGGTCATTTTCTCCTTGTACAAAAATGGCATTCTCCATTAAATCTGTTGGTCTTGGGCTACTGTTGGGTTGTGGGAGCATCCCTCCTCCATTGCCATATATTTTAATGTTTTGAGGATTAATGGTGCCAGGGTTTATGCCCATGGCGACAAGGTAATTGTAATCAATTTTATATAAACCAGTATTGGTAAAACCTAATTTGTACCAATCACCGCTCGCAAGTACCGAGCTAGACGCATTGGTGTTTTTGGTGCGTTTTGGCGTGGCAATATTGGTTTGATCGATGGTGTAGGTGTATTCAAAGGAAATGAGCTTTTCAAGTACGCCCGTGTTGGGATTTTTTCTAATCGTAAGAATGTTGATGTCGGAAACTGTTTTTCTTTTTAAGGATGATTTGATGATTTCTATTGGGGTATTTGAAAGGTTTGCAGTCGCATAGCCGTCTTCTAAGGCCGTATAGGTCTCGTTGCTGAGGGTGAAATTGGCAACATTAAAGGGAAGGCTTAACCGATAACTTGGTAAATAATCAAATTGAATTTCATGAAAGGCTTGCTCAAAGGAGGGTCTTTTTAAGGCTTGGGAATTGGGGGTCTGTATGGTTGTTTCACCTGTCCAGTTTATTTTAACCGTATTTTGACCTATGGCTTGGTTAAAGAATATGGCAATAATGGATAGTGATAAAATGATAGCAACAATATTTTTCATGATGGTTTGAGGTGTGTTAGCCACATTAGAATTGGATTTGCTAAATTAACAATACTTTGCCAAAATTATTGTGTAGTTGTCTTGAATTTAATCGGCAACGTTGGTCTTGTTTTCAATGATCGAAAGTAGGATGTACAACGCAATGATGATTGGAATTGCGGTGTAGAACATTAATCCAAATAATACCGCCGCACTTGCCAAGAATATAAACCTGAATTTATTGTCAGTAAATGTGAAGTTTTTAAATTTTAAGGCAATCAATTTTATTTCAGACACTAAAATATAAGAAATTACCCAACTAAATAGGGCCAATATTTTAACATTGTACAATATTGGGGCAAGTTGAAAGGTGTCGTGCATTAATATTAATGGGAATGCACTGATAAGTAGGCCATTGGCAGGTGTTGGTAGACCAATGAACCGGTCAGATTGACGGGTGTCTAAATTGAACTTTGCCAATCGATAAGCCGAAAAGGCTGGAATCACAAAAGCAGAATAACTCAGTACATGGTCCAAAGAACCTGCATCGATGCCATTTTTGGTCATCAATTGGTAAACAATAAATCCTGGTAAAACCCCAAAGCTCACAACATCAGCAAGGGAATCAAGCTCTTTGCCAATAGGAGAGGAAACATGTAATAAACGGGCTGCCATGCCATCGAAAAAATCAAATATAGCGGCAATCCAAATGTAATAAGCGGCCCATTCTAGGCTGCCCGTAAGTGCTTGCTGAATTCCTAAACAACCACAAATGAGGTTGCCACATGTGATGGCATTAGGGATTTGTTTTTTCATTGTAGGTGATTATGATACGCAACATTCAACACTCAAAA
>JBEAZU010000291.1:0-2733 GCA_041169945.1 Bacteroidota bacterium | reverse complement strand
CTATAAATACAGACCCATCTCCAAAAGCAGCCTTGGCTTCACTTACCGCACGTTTCATTTCTGATTCAAAATCAATTTCACGGTCAATTAAACGCATGCCTTTTCCACCACCACCAGCACTTGCTTTAATCAATATTGGATAACCAATGTCATTCGCTATTTTTTTTGCTTCTTGAATATCTGAAATAGCTGTTGCCGTGCCTGGTACCAATGGAATTTGATGTAAGGAGGCGGTTTCTTTGGCTTTGAGTTTACTGCCCATGCTTGCAATAGCATCTGCCGATGGCCCAATGAAAATGAGTTTCGCTTCTTTTACTTTTTGCGCAAATAAGGCATTTTCAGAAAGGAAACCATAACCAGGATGTATGGCATCAACATTGAGTTGTAAGGCCACCTCAATAATTTTAGCCATGTTTAAATAAGAAGAGGAGGGAGCCGCTTCCCCAATTAAAACAGCTTCATCAGCAAACCTAAGGTGTAAAGCGTTGCGATCGGCTTCACTATAAATAGCCACCGTTTTAATACCCATGTCTTTGGCGGTACGCATAACACGTATCGCTATTTCTCCTCTATTGGCGACTAATATCTTTTTGATTTCCATGGATGTTAAAGTATTAATTTAGTATTTACCTAAACCATAAAACTGTTTCGAAATTGTTTTGTATTGCCCTCTTTTACTCTTTTTTTTTACAAAAGTTATGTTTGTTTCCTTATGCTTTTGAGAATTTCCTAAATTTTGGTACCTTGCAACTCAATTTGATTTGTATTCTGATAACTATAAGTTAATATAAGGTGGATCTATTCGAGAAATTATTACAAGACAGAGGACCGTTAGGTAAACACTCATCAGTAGCACATGGCTATTTTGCTTTTCCAAAATTGGAAGGAGAAATAGGTCCATTGATGAAATTTAGAGGAAAAGAGATGTTAAACTGGAGTTTAAATAACTATATCGGTTTAGCCAATCATCCTGAAGTTAGAAAGGCGGATGCAGACTCCGCAGCACAATATGGTTTAGCCTCTCCAATGGGAGCAAGAATGATGTCGGGTAATACCAATTACCATGAACAATTAGAATCAGAATTGTCTGATTTTGTTGGAAAAGAAGATACCATTTTGTTGAATTACGGTTACCAAGGCATTATGTCGGCCATAGATGCTATGCTCGACAGAAATGATGTGGTGGTATATGATTCTGAAGCACATGCTTGTATTATCGATGGTTTAAGGTTAAACCTGGGTAAGAGATTTGTGTATCCTC
Organism: Bacteroidota bacterium; assembly: GCA_041169945.1. GTDB lineage: Bacteria > Bacteroidota > Bacteroidia > Cytophagales > UBA9547 > CALPQG02. Next base: position 1,472 of record JBEAZU010000291.1, on the reverse strand, counting down.
ATAACGATATTGAAAATCTTGAAAAACAATTACAGAGAGCAAGTAAATGGGTCGAAAGAACTGGCGGTGCTATTCTTGTGATTACAGAAGGTGTTTTCGGTATGGCTGGAGATTTAGGTAAATTAGATAAAATAGTAGCCCTTAAAGAAAAATTCAGTTTTAGATTAATGGTAGATGATGCGCATGGTTTTGGTACCATGGGTAAAACAGGGGCTGGTACAGGCGAACATTTTGGGGTACAAAAAGAAATCGATTTGTATTTCTCTACTTTTGCCAAGTCAATGGCTAGCATTGGTGCTTTTATTTCAAGCAACGAGCAAGTAGTGGAGTTTTTAAGATACAATACCCGTTCACAAATTTTTGCAAAAGCGCTTCCAATGCCACTTGTCATAGGGGCGTTGAAAAGATTGGAAATTTTGAGAACTCAACCTCAATTAAGAGAGCAATTATGGACGGTCGTTAAGGCATTACAAAGTGGCTTAAAAGAAAAAGGATTTAATATTGGGAAAACGGAATCTCCGGTAACACCTGTATTACTCAATGGTTCTACAGAAGAGGCTTCTCAAATGATCATGGACCTAAGAGAAAATTACGGCATATTTTGTTCTGTAGTAGTTTATCCTGTAGTTCCTAAAGGAATTATGATTTTAAGATTAATTCCTACTGCTGTACATACTTTAGCGCATGTAGATCAGACCATTAAGGCCTTTGAAGAGGTAGCTCAAAAACTTAAAAAAGGTACCTACTCCAATACCTATGCAAACACTAATTTGTAAAAATTAGCCAATAAGTTTTGCAGAAGTAGTAAAATTTACTAATTTAGAATCGGAAAATATTATAACCCTAAATTTTTGAAGGAATGAACAGATTTAATCAACTAAAAGAATTAGTTCTTTCGCTTGAAGGAGACTTTGTTAAATTTTATGACAAAGACAATCAAGCTGCTGGTACAAGAGTTAGAAAAGGTATGCAAGACCTTAAAAATCTTTCTCAAGAGATTAGAATTGAAGTACAAGATGTAAAAAACAAAGCTTAATTTTAGCTGAATTTTTACCACAAAAAAAGGTGAGTAACGCAAGTTACTCACCTTTTTTTGTGGTAGTTCATAAAAAAAGTCTCGGTGTTAAACGAGACTTTTTTATGAACATTAAAACTTAAATTTTAGTATTCTTGAAACCAGGTGCGTGGGGTGCCGAAAGCATTGCCGTTTCTCTTGTATTCAACGCTAAGTTTATAACCAGCCGAAGCACAAGTGCCATCATAAACCAAGGCGCCTGTGCCAATTGAATACCCTGCGTTAACTGTAAAATGTCCTGTAAATGTAGCCAATGGTGTTTGGTTGGTTGCGGTATGGTTAACTTCTCCCGTTTTTAAGGTATAAGGACCTTCGAATGTTGTTCCGCAATTTTCCCAATGAAAAGGGCTCGTCATTACATTTACAAAAGGGTAGTTATTTTTGTTGATGCCATATT
>JBEAZU010000290.1:0-3178 GCA_041169945.1 Bacteroidota bacterium | reverse complement strand
GAATCATCCTTAAAAAACCCTTATTTCATCAAAGACATCAATGAACATAAAGTGAAAATTTATGGATAATACAATCAATAAACTACTTTTTGACGTTTTACAAAGTATAGAACGAATCGATAGCTATACCGAGACACCAAAACGATATGCTTTTTTTGCTTCCAATTTACTTTTACAACAAGCAGTTGAAAGAAATTTTGAAATCATGGGAGAAGCCATGAACAGAATATTGAAACTTAAGCCTGATATTGTCATAAGCCATACCCGAAAAATTGTTGATACCCGAAATAAAATTGTACATGGTTATGATGAAATTGAACCATAAAATTTATAGAACATCATCATCAATTATTTACCAACATTAAAAACCGAAGTGGAATTATTATTGAAAGAGATATAACCACCCTTCAAACACTTTATTCTAAAACTCTTAAATTTCATACCCTTGGAAGAAAATAAATCAAAACTCGAACAGCTTCAGGCGCTTTTAAACGAAGCGGATCTTAAAACGAATGTGATCAAGGCTGGCCCCAATGCTCCCTTAGAAACCTTATTGATTGGTTTGTCTTCTTTAGAAGAAAACGATGATAGAGATTGGCAATTAGAACTTTCATTTGTGCCTGGCTATGCAGAAAAGCTTGAAAATACAGAATTGTTGCAGTTTTTTGTATGCTTAACTGATCGTGTCGCGCCAACGGCACATGCAACGCTAGAGAAATTGTTGACGGCTTACAATACACAAATTCCCTTAGGTGCATTTGGCTTTTTTAAACATCAAAACTTGTTGTATTTCAGACATGTGACGTTGATTAACAAAGACGATGACCTAGAAGATACTTTGCCAGAAATGATTTGGATGCTGTCTCATGTACTTACCCAGTACAGCAATGCCGCTTTAGCAGGTGCCACAGGCACGTATAGCGCAGAAGAAATTTTCTCCAAAATCGGACTTTAAAATTTAGTACAGGGTACAGGGTACAGAGAAAATAAACTCGACATTATACCCTGTACTTTGTACGCTTTCCCTGTACTAAAATGACAAGAATTGCCCTATTTGCCTCAGGTTCTGGTAGTAATGTAGAGAATATAGCCAGTTATTTTGCTAACAACGACCAGGTTGTATTCACGAAAGTATATTGTAACAAACCCGATGCTTTTGTTTTGCAGCGAGCCGCTAAGCTTGGTTTGGCCACACGAGTATTTACCAAAGCAGAGTTTAGTGGTTCTGAAACTATAGTACAGGAATTACTAGACGACCAAACCGATTTAATTATTTTGGCTGGTTTTCTTTGGATGATTCCTGTCGCTTTGGTAAAAGCATTTCCTGCTAAAATCGTAAATATTCATCCTGCCTTATTGCCTAAATTTGGCGGAAAAGGCATGTATGGCATGCATGTCCATGAAGCGGTTGTTGCCAATAAAGAAATAGAAACGGGTATTACCATTCATTATGTCAATGAGCATTACGATGAAGGGCCTGCTATATTTCAAGCAAAAGTTGCTGTTTTGCCCGCTGACGATGCTGATGCTGTTGCTCAAAAAATTCATCAACTAGAGTTTGAGCACTTCCCCAAAGTAATTGAAATGATCTTGAAAAAATAAGGGGTTTTTAATTCAATTTTACTTATGTTTTAATTAAGCGTTTTATATTTAATAAAAACTTTTAAAAGCTTATATTTGAATTTTAATCAATAATTAATGAAAATACTTATTACCGGAGGTTGTGGATTTGTTGGGTCTAGTTTAGCTATTAGTATAAAATCAAAGTATCCTGCCTATACCATTGTTTGCTTAGATAACTTAAAAAGAAGAGGGTCGGAGCTCAACATCGAAAGATTAAGACTAGCCAATATTTCCTTTGTACATGGAGACATCAGGAACATGGAAGATTTTGATGCCATTGGCAATGATGTACATGTCATCATCGAAGCTTCCGCTGAACCCTCTGTCATGGCTGGAATAGATGGAACGCCTGGTTATTTAATTAACACGAATTTAAATGGCACCATTAATTGCTTGTACTTTGCGGTAAAGTGTAAAGCGAAATTTATTTTTCTATCCACAAGTAGGGTGTACCCAATTGAAAACATAGAAAATTTATTGTTTGAGGAGAAAGATACCCGTTTTTCGTTGTCTAGTAACCAATCTCAAGTGGGTGTTAGTGAAAAAGGAATTGCAGAAAATTTCTCAATTGAAGGCTATCGGTCATTGTATGGGGCTACTAAACTTGCCTCAGAGTTAATGATTCACGAATTTAACCAGTTTTATAAATTAGAAACGGTGATCAACAGGTGTGGCGTACTCACTGGGCCTTGGCAAATGGGCAAAGTTGACCAAGGGGTAATGGTGCTTTGGGTGGCGAGACATTTTTGGAAAAAGAATTTAAGTTATATTGGCTATGGTGGAAAAGGAAAACAAATCAGAGATATTTTACATGTAGATGATTTGTTTGAATTGATAGATTTTCAACTCCACAATTTTGAAAAAGTAAATGGCCAAGTTTTAAATGTAGGTGGTGGCGAAGAAATTAGTGTGTCTTTGCAAGAGTTAACTACTATTTGTGAAGAAGTAACAGGCAATAAAATTGACATCGCAGAAGTGCCAGAAAACAGGGCTGCAGATATCAGAATTTACTTGACTGATAATACCAAAGTAACCAATTTAACAGGTTGGAAACCAAAAATAAAACCAGCTCAAATTGTGCAGGATATTTATCAATGGTTAAAAGAGAATGAGACAAAATTAGTTAATATATTAAATTAATATTCCATGAATATTGCAATTGTAACAGGCTCAGCCGGATTAATTGGTAGTGAAGCAGTCGTTTTTCTATCCTCAAAATTTGACAAAATCATTGGCATTGATAACAATTTAAGAGAGTACTTTTTTGGTGCAGAAGCCTCTACTGCATGGAATAAGCAAAAATTAGAAACCGATATCCCTAATTACGAGCACTATAAAGCAGATATCAGAGACGTTGCTGACTTAGAAAAAATATTTAAAAAATATGGTACTGACATTAAATTAGTACTGCATACGGCTGCTCAACCAAGCCATGACTGGGCTGCTAATGAGCCATTTACAGACTTTACTGTAAACGCAAATGGAACATTAAATTTGTTAGAAATGACAAGGTTAAATTGTCCTGAAGCAGTATTTATCTTTACATCTACCAATA
>JBEAZU010000289.1:0-12146 GCA_041169945.1 Bacteroidota bacterium | reverse complement strand
AACTTGCAGGAGCAAATTGTTCGGCTTTAGGACCTGTTACAAAAGCGACATTGTCTTTATAAGCAGAAACGATGGTATTGGGATTTGTTTCCGCTGTTTTTCTAATTAATTTAAATAAGGTCGATTCTCTTTCCACGCCATCAATGATAAATTGACCATTAAAAATTTTGTGGCGGCAATGTTCTGAATTCACTTGTGAGAAACCAAAAACCTCACTATCGGTAAGGTTACGGCCAATTCTAGCCACTACTGTATCCAAGTATTTGACTTCCTCCTCATTCAAAGCCAAACCTTCTGCTTTGTTGTAGGCTGCAATGTCTTCAATATAAAGTACAGGTTCAGGAACGGTTAAAACAGTAAAAACGTCTTGTTCCACGCCCTTGAATAAACGTTGTAACATAGGATCAAAGGAATGATTTTCATCTTTCACTTGTTCAAAAGCTTCAATTCTCACCAAACCTTCTATACCCATATTTTGGGTAATTTCTACCGCATTGGTACTCCATGGCGTAACCATTTCTTTGCGAGGTCCAACAAACAAACCAGAAAGAGCCGTTTCGTCTAAAACAGTGCCATCGAGTAACCAAGCTAATTTTTCTTTGGTATAATTGTCTATTGGATTTTTAGATTCTACTGCGTAGAAGGTACCTTGATTACTTTTTGCAAAAAAAATCATAAGGATATATGAGTTTTGAAGGTTTATTTTAGATATAATGCATTGTTCACAAACACTTAAGCATTTTAAAATGACTCAAATGAATGTTTGGCTATTTCAAGGCAAAGTGTTGCTTTGGTCTTAATTTACAAAGATAGTTTTTTTAGGTAAAAAAAGGAGAAACTAGCGGTTTGATTTTAGGAATTCATAACATTTATTACACAAAAAAAGTCCTGACAAATTATGATAAAATTGTCAGGACCTAATTAGACTAATTTTTAAGAATTATTCAACAATAATTTGTTTTACATCTTTTCAGCCAACTCTAACCAACGCAAAGTTTTGGTATCAATTTGATTGGTAATTAATTCAATTTTTTTAGAAATATCATTCAATTCTTCAAAACCTTTTCCACCCGAACTGGTTAATTTGTTTACCAAATCGTGTTTTTCTTTTTCGTGTTTGTCAATTTCTATTTCTAAGTTGGCATATTCTTTATGTTCTGCGAAAGTAGCCTTTTTATTGTCAGTATTGGAAGAAGAAACTTTAGGTTCATCTTTTTTGCCACTTTTTAAATTGGCTTGTTTTTCGGCTTCCAATTCATCCAACATGTCTCTATAATCGGTATAATTTCCAGGAAAATCGTTGATTACCCCATCCCCTTCAAAGATAAACAAGTGTTCTACCAAGTTATCCATAAAGTACCTATCATGTGAAACAATGATCAAACTGCCTTTGAAATTCTGTAAAAAATCTTCCAAAACATTCAAGGTCATGATGTCCAAATCATTGGTTGGTTCATCCAAAATTAAGAAGTTTGGATTGGTAATCAACACCTTAAGTAATTGCAAACGTTTACGTTCTCCCCCACTTAATTTGCCAACCCTACCATATTGCATGGCAGGAGGAAACAAGAATTTGGTTAAAAACACAGAGGCCGAAATCACACTACCATCAGGCAATTCAATAAATTCAGCAATTTCTTTCACCACATCAATCACGCGATCATCTTCATTGAAAGAAAAATCTTCTTGTTTGAAATAGCCAAATACCGTATTGGTACCACGGTCAATCTTGCCACCATCGGGTTCTTGGGCACCGGTAAGCACACTTAAGAAAGATGATTTACCAACCCCATTTTTACCTACAATACCAATTTTATCTCCTTTGGTAAAGATATAAGAGAAGTCGTCGACAACTTTTAAATCCCCGTAAGACTTTTCGAGTTTTTCTAATTCTAAAATTTTACCCCCTTGACGGGTCACTTTCATGTCCAAATCAAGTTTTACCTCTACTTTACCAGAGGCAGCTTTGGCTTTTAATTCATGGTAAGCGTCAATTCTATATTTGGCTTTTGTACCACGCGCTTTGGGCTGGCGACGCATCCATTCAGCTTCTTTTCTTAATTGATTTTTGGCTTTGTCAACTTCTGAGGCTAATATTTGTTCTCTCTCCTCTTTCTTTTCAAGAAAATAGGCATAATTACCTTTGTAAGGAAAAATTTCTCCACCGTCTAATTCCAAAATTTCATTGGCCACATTGTCAAGGAAATACCGATCATGCGTTACCATCAACACCGTTTGAAAATTAGAATTGATTTGTTGTTCTAACCACTCAATAATTTCTATATCCAAATGGTTGGTAGGTTCATCCATGATCAAAAGATCAGGTGCTTCAATCAACACTTTTGCCAAGGCTACACGTTTCAATTGTCCACCAGAAAGGGTATCCATGGTACGTTCCAGGTCATCTATCCCTAAAACACCCAGTACCGTTTTTACATTTACTTCAAAATCCCAAGCCTGTAATGAATCCATTTTATCCATCAATTCCTGTAAATAATCAGGATTTACTTCAGGATCCATCACGGCTAAATCGTAATCTTTGATTAATTTATGACGAGGATTATCGTCATTAAAGATATTGGCTTCAATCGTTGATTCTCTTACAAAGTCAAAATTTTGGCCCAAATAGCCTACAGAAACGCCATTTCTAACGCTTACTTTTCCGGTATCGGGTGCTTCTTTACCCGCCAAAACATTCATTAAAGTAGTTTTACCACAGCCATTTACCCCAACCATGGCTACTTTTTGTCCTCTACTGATACCAATAGAAAGATTGTTAAACAATATTTTTTCGCTATAAGACTTTGAAATATTCTCTGCAGAAATGTAATTCATAAATAAAGTTAATATTTGGTGCAAGTTACGGTTTTAACTGTTCAGAAATACATTATTAGAGATATAATGTTAACTTTGTTCAATAAAGATGGCGTAAGTGAAGTAACTATTTACTAAGTAATACTTTTACTAAAAACTCAACACTAAAAACTCAACACTAAAAAGATGATTATTTTAAAAAGAAGCGTAAAATTAAATGACAAAGAACATCATTTTTGGTTGGGCGTAAGTCAAAACAAAGGAGGAAGAATTGTTACTTTCAACGTACATTATTACCCTGCTGACCCTGACACCATGCCTTCTGCGCCTATTTTAATCAAAAATAAATTTCCATCGATGGATGAAGCGATTGAATATGGCAAAGAGTACATGAAAAATTTATACCGAAATATTGCGGAGAGAAAAGAGTAGCCAATTTTGAATTTTGAATTTTGAATTTTGAATTTTAAATTAGAATGATCCGTTTTAGCCAAACTTGAAGTCGCAAATTGCGACTACAAGTTTTTACTTTTATATTATATACAACTATATGACTTTTATAATTCCGGAGGAAATCCTCATCAGTAAAATTTTCTTCCTTCGCGACAAAAAATAATGCTTGCTGAAGACTTGGCAGAAATATATGGCGTAGAAACCAAGCGATTAAATGAACAGGTCAAACGAAATTTGGATCGCTTCCCGGAAGATTTCATGTTTCAATTAACACATGAGGAACACGAAACTTTGAGGTCGCAATTTGCGAACTCAAACAGAGGAGGTCGAAGCTACGAACCTTATGCTTTTACCGAACATGGCATATTAATGCTATCAAGTGTTTTGAACAGCAAAAAAGCAATCACCATCAATATTCAATTAATGAGGATTTTCACTAAAATGAGAGAAATACTCCTGACCCATAAAGACTTGTTATTGGATATGGAAAATATTCGTAAAAAGGTAAATGGGCAGGATAAGAAAATAGAGATGATTTATAATTATTTGATTCAGTTTGTCAAACAAAAGAAGAATCAATCGACCATATAGGTTTTAGAATAAATAGTAAATAACCAACAATTAAAAATTTAAAATTCAACATTTAAAATTAACAATCCTAGCCTCCGGCTTTCTTCGCCTTGTATCCAGCTTTGATCAGTAAGTCAATTACTTTGTCCCTTACCTCTCCCTGAATCAATACTTCACCTTCTTTCACGGTACCGCCTACGCCACACTTAGATTTCAGCATTTTACCCAAGGTTTCTAGGTCTTCGGTTTTACCCACAAAATTATTGACAATGGTCACAATTTTACCCGCTTTTTTTCTATCCAAAAATACTTTAAGGTTTTGTTGTGCAGGCAACAAGGTTTCCTCTTCGCCATCAGCAGCATAGTTGTATTCAAAACTATCATCGGTAGAATACACCACCCCGTCTCTATTTTTCTTGTTTTTCATTTGTGGAAGAAATTCAGCGTCATAAACTAAATGATATACTAAAAAATAGTATTAAAAATGATGCATTATCGAGTATTAATTGTTGTTGATTTTTAATTTTTTCTTTAAGTCATCAACCGCCATTTTCACTTTTCTATCAGAGACGATTAAATCATTGATCATTTGAATGGCATGAATCACGGTACTATGGTCTCTGTTCCCAAAATGATAGCCAATTGTTTTTAAAGACAAATTGGTCAATTCTTTGGCAAAATACATCGCCACCTGACGAGCCAATACAATTTCTTTTTTACGCGTTTTATCTTTGATATCAGCCACGGTAGTACAAAAATATTCTGCTACACATTTCTGAATATAATCAACATCAACTTCTGTTTCAATATTTTGAATCAAACTTTGAAGTGTTTGTTTGGCCAATTCCAAATCAATTTCTCTACGGTTTAAGGACGCTTGGGCAATCATAGAAATCAATACACCTTCTAGTTCTCGCACATTTTTTTCAACACTATAGGCCAAATACTCTATCACATTGTCGGGAATTTCAATCCCATCGGCTTCCATTTTATTTTTAATAATGGCCACCTTGGTTTCAAAGTCAGGTGCTTGCAAATCAGCACTTAAACCCCATTTAAACCTAGACAACAAACGTTCTTGCATTCCCCCTAAATCTTTGGGAGCACAATCGCTGGTTAATATAATTTGTTTTTTATTTTGATGTAAATGGTTAAATATTTGAAAAAAAATCTCTTCCGTTTTGGGTTTACCTGCAAAAAACTGCACATCATCAATAATCAACACGTCTACTTGAGAATAGAAATTAGCAAAATTTTGAATATTGGCATTTCTAGTTGCTTCAATAAATTGATTGGCAAATTTATCAGAAGTCACATACAATACTTTCACCTCTGATTGATTTTGAACAATATGATTACCAATGGCTTGCACCAAGTGTGTTTTACCAAGACCTGAAACGCCATACACCATTAAAGGATTAAAAGAAGTTACCCCAGGCTTGTCTGCCACTGCCTGCCCGGCTGAACGAGCCAAACGGTTGCAATCACCTTCTATATAAGATTCAAACGAATAATGAGAATTAAGTTGGTTATCAAAATAACTACGCTCATCTAAGCCATTTGAAAAAGGATTAAACGATTCAGAGTTATTGTTATGAGAATTATTACTCACAGGAGCTTTTACACTTTTAATGGTTAAGGTATAAGGCGTCCTGTACTCATTTCCTTTATCCATCAACACTTGGTATTTTAATTTCCCGAAAGGACCCAATTGTTCATGAATAACCCTGCGAAGCACATCAATATATTGTTCTTCTAAATATTCATAAAAATACTGTGAAGGTACGGCAATAGTGAGTTCAAAATTAATCAAAGAAACAGGCTGAATAGGCTCGAACCAAGTTTTAAAACTTTGTTCTCCTACTAGCTTTTTGATAGACTCAATGCAACTATCCCAAACAGTATGGTGACTAATTTCGCTCAATGAAAATGGTGTTTTGTGAATTGGCTTTCCTCCTTAAAACTTGAGGGAAACAAAAATGGTAAAAAAAATGAAACTATAAAAGTATAATGGAAACGATTATGAGATAAATAAATATTTTTTACCATTTAAGCCTATATCAATGAATTAATATATCCAAATAATATTTCACAGCATATTTATTCACCTAAAAATTTAAAAAGAAATTATGTAAAAATTTGTTAGGCTAATCTAAATTATTATTTTTGCATAGATAAAAACATAGATGAATCGCTTAAAAATTGTAATTTTATTGATTGTAGGATTTAAGTTAATGGCAGTATTTTCCTCCATTGCACAATCCAATATACTAGAGGGCACAGTCAAGGATGCCCTTAGTAAAGAAGCTATTCCGAATTGCTATGTAAAATGGGGAAAACACAAAACAGTAACTGATGCTAATGGAAAATTTGAATTCGATAAAACAGCCGTTTCCGAAACAAGCTTTATCATTTGCTCCTATATTGGTTATTTAAGTGACACTTTTATGCTTGATGATTCAAAATCAAAAGTATTCTTCCTCAATCCTAAAGAAAACACCACCTTAGAAGTAACCGTTTCAGGCGTTTCTAAAGCAACTTTTATCAACGAAAATCCTGTTGCCATCAGTTTGGTTAGCACCAAAACCATAGAGCAAGCCAACGAAAGTAACATTATTGATGTACTTACCAAAAATGTAGCGGGACTAAATGCAGTAAAAACCGGCCCCAATATTTCAAAACCATTTATACGAGGCTTAGGCTACAATAGGGTATTGACATTATATGATGGCGTACGACAAGAAGGACAACAATGGGGTGATGAACATGGCATTGAAGTAGACGCCTATAACATAGAAAAAGCAGAAGTTATCAAAGGACCTGCAAGTTTAATGTATGGCTCTGATGCCTTGGCAGGCGTTATTAGCTTAATGCCTGCCCTACCAAAAGTTGGAGACTCAACTGTACATGCCAAATCCTTTTCTGAATTTCAACACAACAACCAAATGATAGGCAATGGTGTTAGAATTAACTACGCCAATACGCATTGGGCGTATGCCTTAAGTGCCTCGTACAGAATAGCTAAAAACTACCAAAACAGTATTGAGGGCAGGGTATATAATACAGGATTTCAAGAAAAAAATGCTTCGGGCTATATTTCACATAAAAGCAAACAAGGCTACTCATCCTTAAGCCTAACACTTTATGACAATTACCAAGGAATCCCAGATGGTAGTAGAGATTCATTGTCAAGAAAATTTACGTATCAAATTTTTGAAAATCAATTAGATAACATCAAAAACAGGCCCATCGTAAGTGAAAAATCATTAAATGCTTACCAATTAAGTCCACTTCATCAACATATCCAACATTACCGCCTCTATACCAACAATTTATATGTATTAGGGAAAGGTGAGATTGAAGCCCTATTTGCTTTTCAACAAAATAATAGACTGGAATATAACCATCCTACCACCCCCTCCCAAGCAGGAATGAATGTCACTTTAAATACATTCAACTATGCCATCAAATACCATTTACCAAAAATCGGAAACTATACATTTTCTGTAGGCAGTAATGGCATGCGCCAAACCAATACCAATAAGGCGGCAACAGATTTTCCTATTCCCGATTATTCTCTATTGGATGCAGGGGCATTTGCTTATGGAAAATGGCAGCAAAATAGAATAACCATCAGCGGAGGAATTCGTTATGACATAAGGGAAATTAAAGCCAATGATTTTTATACAAGTACAGATCCAAACACTGGTTTTAGCCAACAGGTAAGCGACACAACAGGTGCCTCATTACAATTCCCCTCTTTTCAAAAAACATTCCAAGGCGTATCGTTTAGCATGGGAAGTACCTACCAACTTTCTGAAAAAATAAGTATCAAAGCTAATATTGGAAGAGGTTATAGGGCACCAAGTATCACAGAATTTGCCAGCAATGGACTTGACCCTGGCGCAAATATCGTTTACATGGGCAATAGAAATTTTAAGCCTGAATTCAGTTTGCAAGAAGACCTTGGTCTATTTGGTACATTTAAAAACATCAGTACTTCTGTCAGCATTTTCAATAACCAAATTCAAAACTACATCTACCTCTCCCAACTTACAGACAACCAAAACAAAGCCATAGAAATAGTAAAAGGATACAAAACCTACCAATACCAACAAGATGGCGCACATTTGTATGGCACAGAAATCACCCTGAACCTACACGACCAACACCATAAAAGCATACAATTCAACAACAGCCTGTCATTGGTCTATGGCAACAACACCAAGCATAGTTATCACAACAAAGGGGTTCAAGGCGAATACTTACCATTCATACCACCGATGAAAATATTGAACAGTATAAGTAAAACCATACAACCAAAATCAATGACATGGAAAGACCTCACGTTAAAACTTGAGTCAGACTTTAGTGCTGCACAAAACAGGTATTTAGCACTAGAAAACACTGAAACAAAAACACCTTCCTTCCATTTGTGGCATATCTCCTCAAGTATACACTATCAATTATCGCCACAGTCAAACCTTCAGCTCATGTTACAAATCAATAATGTATTCGACACCAATTACCAATCCAATTTAAGTCGATTGAAATATTTCGAAAATTATAGCAATAGCCCTCATGGGAAAACGGGCATTTATGGAATGGGGAGAAATGTATGTTTAAAAGTGATTTGGAGTATTTAGGCATAAAAATATAACCACAAAAAAAGTCCCCACAAATGTGAGGACTTTTGGGTATATCGATAGTTCAATTTAGACCGTTTGGGTTTGGTATGATTTGAACAGAATATTCAATTCATAAAAGAATTTTTCTGGCACATCAAAATACACCAATTTTATAGGAGAATCTTTACGACTGATAAAGGTATTTAAAATCCCTTTAAATTGATCAAAAATTGGCATACTTTCGTGACGCATCATACAAAACTGGGTAATTCTTAAGCTGGCGACATTCAATTTTTTACAAATATCAATCACATCATTGGTTAATTGCGCCGCCTCTTTGTGTCCAAAAAAAGAAAATCTTTCGACAAAAGGACTTAACAAAAGATGGTAATTATTGGTAGAAAGCACCCCGATCGTATGGTTTTTATTGGCCTCATCACATGCAGCCCTAACTAATTCTGGTTGTAAAGAATACAGTTGGTTCACAATTGAAAACTGAACAGGTCTTGCCGCACAGCTAATGGCTTCAAAAGCATATTCTTCATCATCATGTACTTTGTGTATGATGGCTTTAGATTCATCAAATTCAATTTTACTTGAATCAATTACCAATTCTAAATCTGCAATCTTATATTTAGCTTTCATTTTCTGCGATTTTACTTCCCAAAACTAACAAAATAAATGATACTTCAAAAGTATTTAGCGCTAGTTACGCAATAAAGTATAAAAAGATATGATAATTGAAGCTTTATATCATTATCGAATGAGGGTAACGACCAACTTCTTACTTACAATATTTCCCAATGCATCATTGGCTTCCACATCGATGACATAATCACCTGCCATTGCGTCTTCCCCATGCCAACCTTTCAAGAAATCATCTGTAAAAAAAATCAACTGCCCAATTCTATTGTAAACAGACATTTTAAAACCAGCAACAAACCTTCCTTTTGGCAAATACACATCATTAAGACCATCATTATTGGGTGAAAATGCTGTAGGGAAATACAATTTAATCGCCTGTTTTCTTTCAATAATATTGGAAAAACTGACATATTCATCGTTCAATCCTTCTGCCATAATTCTATAACGGATGAGTGAAGTGAGGGTATCTTCTGTCAGGTCTTCGAAAGATTGACTTAAACCTAAGGGTATACTGCGATACATCTTTTCTTTGTCATCCACCCATTGTAGGGTAAATGATTTAGTGCCATGTTGATCCCACCCAACATAGTTATTCCAAAAAAGCTTTATAGAGGTTTCGGTAATGTCTGTCGCCATTAAAAACACAGGGCAGGTTTCAAAACTTAAAGGGGAAACATTATCACATGAATCGCTTACTGATATTTTATAACATAATTGATTGGAAAAATTTACTTTGCCTGACAAAATTGGCAATGCCTTTACGTCAGTTACATATTGAAATGGACCTGCATTTTCTGATTGATAAATCGTAAAATTTTTAACGGTATGTGTTTGCGGAAATTGACATGTTAACTGAACCAACTCATTTACAATAGTACTATTAACCCCTTGAGGAGCAGGTGGCGCAATGGTAGAAATGGTTTTTACGCAAGTGTTTTCTGAAACAATATTAACGCCATCATTCAATATCGATGTAAGCGAATAACAATATTGCATTGCACATTTCACTTCTGAATCAATGTAGGCAGGAAAATCTTTTTGGTTGAATGTTTTAAACAATTCATTATTGCGGTACAATTCGTACCCTTTTATGGCAGTGCTCTCAGGATAAGTCATGGCAGCAATGATGTTTTGATTCTCCGCTAAGGACACTTGAAAGGGTAAAACATGATAGGTATCAGATTTCAAGCTCGTGCCAAGACAAATATCTAACACATTGATTTGAATAGTATAAATGGCATCTACTGTATTTAAGTGTTTGAAAAGATAGGTCTGGTTGCCTTCAAGTTGCGTAAGGGTATCATAAGGCTTGCCATTTAAAACAAGTTCATACCTCAGATATTTACGTGTGACAAAATCTAGTGCAATCTCCCCCTCCGTTTTTGAAATGGAGGTAGTTTTAAAAGATTTTACCGTTGGCAATCGCAAAGAAACAAACAATTGATCATAGGTAAAAGTAGTGGTCACGCCACAATTGGCAGGCAAAATAACGCCTTGAATAGTAATATTTTTCGTTAAAGAATCTGCAAATTGATGGTCAACAAATCCCCATTGATCAATGGTATCTTTGCTGCCATCACCATAATCAATATAATACGCCGAATATTTTTGATTTACCGTATCGTTTACGTCTATCCTTAACTGACTATTGGTACATGCAATAAAATTTACCAATGGCGGTTTAGCATCAATTACGGTTATGGTCTGTTTTTTCGAAATAAAATAATTACCTTTTTTAGGATTAATAGAATCTTTCCTCACATATTGCATTATTGTATAAACACCCGCTTTTGTATAATTCTTTACTGAATCTGTGGTTAGAAAATCATCCCCATAATCATATAATACATCCCATTTTGAAAAGGCACAATTGTTAACTTTTACGGTAAGGGGAGTACATCCTAAAGTAATATTATTTTCAACAGTAAAACAGGGCGTTTGTGCCAATAAAACCATTGGCATCAAAACAAAAAAAAGAGGTATAAACAGTAGTTTTTTCAAGTAAGTTATTTAATTAAAATAAGCAACAATTTCATCAATACCCATTTTTTGTTGTTCCCCTGAAACCATATTTTTCAAGGTTAACAACTGACTCGTCACTTCATCTGACCCAATTAACACCACAAACGGAATTTTTTTACTGTCGGCATAGCTCATCTGTTTCTTAATTTTAGCCGTCTCAGGATACAACTCCGAATTCACTCCCGACTGTCTTAATTTTTGCAATAAGGTAAGTCCAAGCTTTTCAGCGGTCTCATCAAAAGTAGCAATCAATACTTTAGTCGTGGTTTGTTGATCGTTAGGGAACAATTGCAACTCTTCCAATACATCATAGATACGATCTACCCCAAAAGAGAAACCAACACCAGACACATCTGGCAAACCAAACATCCCTGTAAGGTTATCATAACGGCCACCACCACTAATGCTACCCATTTGTACCCCATTGGCTTTCACTTCAAAAATACAACCTGTATAATACGACAAACCTCTGGCAAGTGCAATATCAAATTCAATGGTAGCCTGTTGAATTTCAAATACACTCAAATAGTCAAAGACTTTATTTAATTCCTCTAAGCCTAGCAAACCTGTAGGGGTATTGATTAGAATATTTCTCAATTGCGCAATTTTTTCCAAATTGTTCCCCTTGAGTGCTATAATCGGCATCAGCTTATTGATAGCCTCCTCAGCAATACCATTTTCTTGAAGTTCTTTGATTACGCCATCCTCCCCTATTTTATCTAATTTGTCAATGGCGACACAGATCACTGCTTCTTTACCAAATTCACCAATCGCTTCCGCAATACCGGTCAAGATTTTTCTGTTGTTGATTTTGATGGTGAAATCATCAATTTTTAAATTTGTCAACACTTCATCAATCATCAATACAATCTCGGCCTCGCATAACAAAGAGTTAGTGCCTACTACATCAGCATCACATTGGTAAAATTCTCTATAACGCCCTTTTTGTGGACGATCGGCACGCCAAACCGGTTGAATTTGAAAACGTTTAAAAGGAAAAGTTATTTCATTTCT
>JBEAZU010000288.1:0-3312 GCA_041169945.1 Bacteroidota bacterium | reverse complement strand
ATCATATACTTATGAAAAATACGCTTAAAATTATTGTATTTAGTTTAATGGGTTTTAGTGTACAAGCCCAATCTATAGAACAAGGACTAAAATACATTGACAATGAAAAGTATTCAAGTGCTAAAACAGAATTCAACAAGCTTATTTCCAAAGACCCTAAAGAAGGCAGTGCTTATTTTTATTTAGGTCAAATTTATTTAAAACACAATCAAAAAGACTCCGCCAAATTAGCCTTTGATTTAGGCTACGCGGTTGCCCCCAAAAACCCTTTGAATCTTGTAGGTCTTGGCACTTTAGATTATGTCAACAACCAACCAGAGGCAGCAAAAATCAAATTTGACCAAGCCATGGCCATTGGCAAACGTAATGCTATCATGTATTATAAAATTGGGGAAACCTATGCCATCAATGAAAAGAAAAACTATGCAGACGCCATTTTTTACTTAAAAGAAAAGGCCCTGGTATTTGACAATGCCCTTATAGATGCCCACTTACTTTTAGGTGATATTTATTTATGGCAAAATGATGGCAACAATGCGGCATTAAACTATAACAATGCCCTATTGGTAAATCCCAATTCGGCTAAAACCATGATTAGAAAAGGACAGATTTACCTGTATTCTAAAAACTATACCGAAGCCCTTAACCTTTATTTAAAAGGCATTTTAATTGACTCTACCTACTCTCCTGCTTACCGCGAATTAGGGGAATTATACGCCAAAGCACAACGTTTTAACGAAGCATTAGCCTCTTACAAAAAATACATCGAACGTTCGGATAACAATGATGAGACCAAATTGATGTATGGTAAATTTCTTTACCTGGCCAAAGATTATTTAAAAGCCATAGAAATTTTAAAAGACTTACAAGACAGAAACAATGATTTGGTTATTACCAGACTATTAGGCTATTGCTATTATGAAACGGGAGATTACAACCAATCACTCAATTATTTAAATCAATTCATGGACAAGCAAGAAACGAACAAATTACAGGCCAGTGATTTTGAATATTTAGGAAAAACCAATGCAAAATTAAACAAAGACTCTTTAGCGGTATACAATTACAAAAAAGCCGTTGCTTTGGATACGTCTAAATTCTCTTTGTACAATGACATTGCTACCATTTACATCAATGGAAAAAAATTCAAAGAGGCATCTGACATTCTAAAAATAATTGTAGCTAAAAAACCAAACGCCATCAATGACTTCATTAATTTAGGCCGAACCTATTATTTCGCCAACCTAACTGCAGAAGCCGATACTACCTTTAGTCAATTTATCACCAAATGGCCAACTTCTGTAAATGGGTATATTTGGAAAGCAAGGACCAAAAGAAAAATCGACACTGATGATAAACTTTGGCTCGCAAAACCTTATTTTGAAAAATACATTGAAGTTGCCGTAGATACCACCAAGTACAAAAAAGACTTGATTGAAGCTTATACCTATTTGGGTGTGTTTTATATGAGCAAAAAAGAAAAAGTGAAAGCTACAGAAATGTGGACCAAAGTAAAAGAGCTTGACCCTAGCAATAAAATTGCAGAAGATGCACTAAAAGCGAAGTAATTTTAGTTGACAAGTTTTCGGTTGTTGAGTTATTTGATACATTAAAAACGCCTAATTAAATGATGTGATTAGGCGTTTTTTAATGTACACCCAACATCAATTTCAATTTGGAATTCTCTCTCTAGTATTTTATCTCTTCTAATTAGGGCTTGCTGTAAAACTTGCTTACCTATTAATCTTTACTTTCATTCTAATATTTGTCACTTTTCCCCTTGATGAAAAATTAACCAACGAAAATCAAGACTCCTCCAGGGCGGACAGGTTGTATAAAAAATGCTACGAATTTGCGCCATTACGCTGAAACAAACTCGCCCCCAAATTTGTTGGAAATACAAAATAATCGTGTGACTCAAACAGTGTTTTGTTTTTAACCGCTTCCCGAGAATATCGGGAACACGCATTGTTTATAAAGTCGAATGCAAGACAATTCAAAGATTGCGCATGAGTTGCTTACATTTTATACGCTATTTTTAATTATAATTTACTGATATTTAAAATGTTAATTTTTTTTCAGACCCCTAATTAAACTATTTTACTTACATTTGAATAGTACAAGTAAAGTGATAATTTTTCTTAAATAAATCAAATTTGAAACCAAGTGTAATCATATTACTTTGCTTATTTACTTTTTCTTCCTTAGGGTTCATCAAACTCATGGAACCGTTCTACAAAGGCTATTTCAAAGACATTATTACAAGTAAAAATTCAACCATAAGTACGCTCATCGTTAGCGAATCGGTAATGAAGGCAATTAAAGCCAAGACATTGTTTGACAATCATGAATTGATGCATGTAGGGAAATTGTATGACATCATTGCCATTTCTCATCACCGACATATTTACCATATCAAATGTAAATTTGACAAACTAGAACAAGGCTTTATTGCGCTTATTGATGAATATGTAAAAGCCCTACATCAAAACAATAAGGATACTAAGTCATCAGAAATCAACTTAGAAAAAGATAATAGCTATTGTACTTTTTATAAAATCAATTTAACAAAAAAACAAATTTTACTTTACCAGTTAAACAATCATTTTGACTATTCCTTTTCTAGTATCACTTTTCAAACTTCAGACAAAACACTCCCACCTGAAGTACTATAAACTACTCTTTAAAATCACCAATACAGTTCTTCAAAAAAGTACTGAACACTTTTCTATATATTAAAGCCAATAAAAACAATTATGATCAAACGAATCATTCCCCTACTTGCCATAATTTTCGGGACCAATATAGCCCATGCACAAAGCATAAAAGTAATTGACAAATCAAGTTTGGAAACCTTGCCTATGGCAATAATCACCCTTGATGACAGCAGCAAAATTACAACGAATGAAAAAGGAATATTTGACTACCTTCAGGTACAACATAGTACTAATATCACCATCAACTTGCTAGGGTACGAAGCACTCACATTGGCAACAAGTAGCTTACCTGCCCTTACAAAAATTTACCTTACAGAAGCTTCTTACAGTACCCAGGAAGTTGTGGTTTCAGCCAGTAAATTTGAAGAAAAGCAAAGCGAAGTTCCGCAACAAACCATGGTTATTAAATCAAGGGATATGGAGTATATGAATGCTCAAAATGCAGGTGATGTATTGTTACAATCGGGTAATGTGTTTGTGCAAAAAAGTCAAATGGGTGGAGGAAGTCCAATCATCAGAGGTTATGAAGCCAATAAAGTGTTGATCGTTGTAGATGGTGTAAGAATGAACAACGCCATATACAGAGGTGGTCACC
>JBEAZU010000287.1:0-6658 GCA_041169945.1 Bacteroidota bacterium | reverse complement strand
GGTACAATAGCAGGAATAATTTAGGAACAATATTCGATTTACTACTAGTAAAGTTCATGAAAAACACTCCTATTCGCTTAAAATAAAGAAAAACAATGCGACCTAAACGCCTATACCTATTCTTTTATAATTCACTGCCTAATCCCAAACAAACTACCATTTAAAACGCTGATAAAAAACAAGTAACAGGAGCGGATTCAGACAAAAAAAGGAGAACCATTTGTCACAGGTGTACCAGCTGATTCTGCAAATAGTTTTGGTGTAAATGAAAAACGCTAAATCCGATAACCTTAAACGAGGACTTTAAGCTACCTAGCAACCCGAACTGAAAATACAAAAGGCTGAATTTTCTCAATCAATTGCATTTTGGTGATGGCATGAAGTTGATTTTGTGTTGGTAAATGAATTGCCAAACTATCACTTACCGCTTTTAAAGCTCGGGCTATTTTGTCGCCTTTCAGTGCAAATCCTGCCCCTTCATTCACCGCATGTTTGCCACTGATAATTCCAACAAGGTTTCCTTTTTCATCCATCAAAGGTCCGCCACTGTTTCCAGGATTTACGGGAATACTCATTTGATAAGCTACCGTATCGCCTTCATACCCATTCAATGAACTGATATACCCTTCCCCAAACACAATATCGTCGTTGGGATAACCTAGGGTGAATACCTTTTCTCCTAGTTTCATTTTTTTTACCCCCAGCATATAAGGAACCGTTTTGAATCTTTTGAATGCAGGCGCGTCAATTTTTAATACCGCAATATCCAATGCAGGATTTGAGTAAATAACTTTCACAGGCAAACTGCCCCAAGTTGTATTTGCAACAAGAATTTGTTTGGCATTGTGCACCACGTGGTAATCGGTAAGAATTAAGCCCTCCGTGGCAATGGCCACCCCAGTGCCACCAGACAAACTTTCACTTGCTGCTTCTTCTGTATTGATGGATTTCCAAAGTAAATTCTGTGCTTTTTTCACCTTCTCCAGGTCTTTTTCTAGTGCTTTGTAATGCGACTTTTGATCCGTATTTTGTTTGAATTTATTCAGTGATATATGGGTAATCCAACTAAAAATGATGGCTACAGAAGCGGCCAGTAACATTGGTTTACAGTAACTCAACAGCATTTCCAACTTAGGTTTCGGCGTATTTTCTTCCATTGCTTGGTGTATTTGGTTCAGTTGTTTTTTCAAAGCCTTTCTTTTGGAATACATGGAAAACCCTCTTCTTAAAGCAATGTATTGGTGTACATCGTTGGCAAAAACACTGTCAATCTGAAGACGCAGTTCATAGGTTTTGATTTCTTCGTCTGAAGCCCTGCCTTCAAAATACTTTTCAATCAGTTCGTAGCTCAAAGCTTTATCTTTCATAAGACATGGATTTTACATCAATTGACTGGTTAAAAAACAATTTCTTTAACCTTACCAGGCATTTGTATTTTTGGTTTTTGGCATTATCGGCATTGGTATACCCAAACTTTTCGGAAATACTTCCCATCGACAAATGATGCACATAATAGTCTTCCAATATTTCCTTACAGGGATTCCCGATGGCATTCAATGCCGCTGCTAACTGAACATATTGTTGGTCGTTGGGTGAAACCAAATCTTCCTCCCGAATTTCTGCTTCGAAATCGCTAACGATTGCGCCATACTTACGCTTTTCTGAAAGACGTTTTAACCAAAGCCTTCTGCTCACCGCATAAAGGTAAGTGGCAATGCTGCAGGTCAATTGGAGCGATTCTTCTGTTATTTTCTCATAAAACAATATAACGGCATCCTGGTAAATGTCTTTGGCATCTTGAGTGCTTCCACTGTTATTGAAAACATAATGATGAATGGCTTGGTAATGTTTTTGGTACAAAACATCCAATGCCTTTCCATCTCCCGAATTGATACCTTTGATAATGTCTGCATCAGTGTGGTACGTCATAATTATTTTCAATTACGTTGTTTATAAAAAATGACAAAATAGGTAACCCATAAAAAAACACCTTTTGGCAAAATATTACTTTCTGTTTAAACGCCCATATATCAGGTTATTGTACAAGTATTTTGACACAATAATATTTTAAGCGCTTTAAACATTGCTGAATTCAAATTAAACAGGCATTTATTAGATCACGACAGACCGATATAAAAATGTTAAATTAAAACATATGTCGTGGGGTAATCATTAGTGCAATTTGCGTGAGAGATTGAGGTATGGTTTGAGCTTCCCGAATCAATAGGGACGAGTACCGCAAGCACAATCCGCCGCGGCGGGCACAACGAACCTAAAAAAAGAGTAAAATTTTACACATTGTATTAATAGCACTTCCTTAAGAACAGTTACAATGTAGAAAATAATTAGGGTAAGTGCATTAGTAAGCAGCCCCTATTAAAATCAATACCAAAATCAATTGTTACAACCTGCAAAAGATTCAGTAACTGTATAATGCACAACAAAATCAGCGAAGGCTTTATTGGTTTCTATAAAAACAGAAAAATCTGCAAAACCTCTAGCTGTAGTAAAAAACCAATGTCCCGCTTTGTCGGCATACAAGGCATTTTCTTGCTTGTAAACAATCACGTTGGCAAATGCTGCACTTTCTTCAATAAAAATACGGTAAGTAGCATCAACTCTATTATTTTCAATGTAGGCAGAACCAAATATTTGACAAGGATCAATATTTTTTTTATTCTGAGCATGTGATGACATGATACAGCCGAAACAAAATACCGATATTAAAAATGATTTGTACATTATTTTGAGTTTAGAGTTCAGGGTTGTCAGTTTAGAGTTTTAAACTAAAAACTCTAAACCGAAAACTCTAAACTGATAACCTATTTCGCAGCTTTAACAACTTCAACAAATTCACGGGCAACCAAAGCTGCACCGCCAATCAATCCACCGTCAATATCAGGACAATCAAACAATTCAACTGCATTGCTTGCTTTGCAACTTCCACCATACTGAATAGTGATTGCATCGGCCGTAGCCTGACCATATTTACTTGCAATATGATTTCTAATCATCAAATGCATTTCTTGTGCTTGTTCAGATGAAGCTGTAACTCCAGTTCCGATAGCCCAAATTGGTTCGTATGCCAACACAACTTTTCTGAATGCAGTATCTACCAAATGGAACAAACTGTCAGTAATTTGTGATTTTACAAAATCAATATGAATTCCTTGTTCACGTTGTGCTAAGGTTTCACCCATGCAAAATATGGGCACCATACCCGCTTCCAAAACAAGGTTTGTTTTTTCGGCAAGCATTTCATTGCTTTCGTTGAAATACTCTCTTCTTTCGCTGTGTCCAATAATCACATAATCTACACCTACAGACTTCAACATCTCTACAGAAATTTCACCGGTATAAGCTCCTGATTTTTTATTGCTTACATTTTGAGCTCCTAAAAATATATTTTTACTGTCGCCAATCAATTTTTTCACACTTGTTAAATGTGTAAATGGAGGGCAAAGCACGATGTTAACGTTTGATTTCACTTCGTCATTAGCAATATTAATTACTTCAGAAGCTAATTTTAAGCCATCTTCAAGGCTTTTGTTCATTTTCCAGTTTCCTGCTACGATGTATTGTCTCATTGTAATGATGTTAATTGAAGCTTCAAAGATAAGCGACTTAGCATAAAGTACAAAATTTAGTTTTGTGTAATAAATTAGAAGCTCTATTTTTATCGCTCGCTTGCCGTTAAACACTCACCACTATTCATTAACTTTAAGCCATGAATGTAGACTTACCATTTGAAAACTTACTCGTAAAGTTAAAAGAAGACTTTACCTGGCCTCAGACTTACATGTTTAAATTTATTGTCGCCAACGAAAACGTTGCCGCTAAAAGTTCCTTGTTAATGTTATTTACTACTGAATCGACTATCACTGAAAAAGATTCCTCTGGAGGAAAATATAAGAGTCTTACCATAACCACATTTATGGACAGTGCCGAACTGGTAATCGAAACCTATAAAAAAGTAGCCGGCATTCCTGGGGTGATGGCTTTATAGTAGTACAAGGTATTAGGGATT
Organism: Bacteroidota bacterium; assembly: GCA_041169945.1. Lineage (GTDB taxonomy): Bacteria > Bacteroidota > Bacteroidia > Cytophagales > UBA9547 > CALPQG02. The sequence continues at coordinate 2,631 of JBEAZU010000287.1, read as the reverse complement.
CGGTACAAAGTATTAGGTACAAGGGATTCGGTAAAAGGTATTAGTCACAAGGGATTCGGTAAAAAGGATTGATACTGAGTCAATCCTTTTTTTGTACCTAATACCTAAGACTTAATACCTTGTACCTTATAATGCACTTGTACCAATCCTGATTCAAATGCCTGAGAACTGACAAGTTGTAATTTATTCTCAGGCCTTCCAGGTTTAAACAACTCAATTCCTCCTCCAAGTAAAACTGGGACAATGGAAATAACCAGCTCATCAAATAAATTATTGTTCAGTAATAAATTCACAATCTCAGCGCCACCATCACAATAAATATTTTTGCCTGGCATAGCTTTCAACTTTTTAACAAGTTCAGTGACATCCTCTGTGTAAAAATGAATGTTCCCTAAAGAAGTATGGGGTGTTCGGGTAATAATGTAAGACATTTTATCTTGATGGGGATAATCAACACCCATAGACAAAACCTTGTCATACGTTTTTCGCCCCACAATTACTGTATCCACAGAAGCAACAAATTTATGGTAGCCATAATCCTCCCCCTCTTTTTCAACCGCAGAGAGCCAAGACAAATCGCCATCAGGTTTGGCAATATAACCATCCAAACTCATGGCAATATAAAGTATGAGATTTCTTTCCATTTTTATGCTTTAAAATATTTCATTCATTTATTTCATCTACAAAAACAAAACCTCTGGCATCTTCATCCACGAAGTCAACCAATTTCCCAATCAAATGCATGGTGTCTTTTTTGGCAATAAACACTTTTATCCCATCTATTTCATAGGTTTTATCCTGTTCTTTTTCAGTATCAAAGCCCAACAAAAAACCAATTCCAGCACAACCACTGCCTTTGACTCCTAACCTTAAACCATATTGCTGAGGAATGTTTTTATTAAAGAAAATGTCTTTAATTTCCGTCAAAGCTTTGGAAGTAATGGTTAGAGGAAGTTTATTGCTGATTTCAAATGCCATATCAAACTATTTTTGCAAAAATATCTAAAAATAAACTTTATACACTTTGTAATCAGATAATTCTTAAATTGCTTGCTCAAATAAATGTATTACTTGTCATTTGATTCATCAATAACCAAACGCTTTTAAATAGAACATGGAATATCTTAGCGATTTTATTAAAATTTTATTGCCGGCTGGAGTGGTACTTTATGCCATGGTCATTACAGTTAAATCATTCCTAAACAATGATTTTGAAAAAAAATTGGTTGACATCAAAATCAAATCAACCGCTTCTATTTTGCCTATTCGTTTACAAGCTTACGAACGCGTTTGCCTATTACTGGAAAGAATCTCTCCAGGAAATATTATCGTGAGGCTTAATGTAACCGAAATGCATGCGTCTCAGTTGCACCAATTGTTAAATGCTGAGATAAGAAATGAGCTGAACCACAACCTTTCTCAACAAATGTACATCAGTGACAAGGCTTGGGTAGAAATTAAAAATGCGGTAGAAGACACCATAAGTTTAATTAACAAATCCTACTCAGCAACAGCACCAGATGCCAGAGGAATTGAACTGGCAAAAAAAATCATCGAAAACTCAATTATGAGACAAGAAAGCCCTATAGAATCGGCATTACAATTTATTAAAAATGAAATCAGAGAAATATTTTGATTGTTACAAAAAATAGCACCTTTTGAGTAGCGTATTTATAGAGCGATTAATCTTGAAAAAATAAGTTTGGCAAGGTACTTGTAAAACTTAAACCATACATATTAAATACTACGATTATGCCAATCATCTAATTTTATTTGAAATCCCAAAATTCCTTCGCTGGAGTTTTGGGATTTTGCTTTTATTGTATTTCATTTGTAATCAATAAAGCCATGAAAAAATTCACCCAACAATACTTCCGATTTTATAAACAAGCCTAAAGGCCTTCGGTTGTTTGTTGCTTACTCGCATAAATATCAAAAGGTCCTGAAATAGGACCTTTTTTCATTATTATAAACCTTGAAGAATTAATTACTACAAATGAAGGTCGCTATACAAGGGGGAAATGCATCATTTCATGATATTGCCACAAGATTTTATTTTAATGAAAATTTTGGAATAGCGAAACCTGAGCTCATTTGTTGCAATACATTTAAAGAAGTATTTGAACAATTAACTACTGGGAAAGCTGATTATGCCGCATTGGCGATTGAAAATTCTATTGCTGGTAGCATTTTGGGTAATTATAAATTACTGCAACAATATCATGTAAATATTATTGGGGAAATCAGGCTTAGAATTATCTTAGATTTAATGGCTTTACCAGGTCAAAGTATAGACGACATCCATACGGTTCGTTCTCATTACATGGCTTTGTTACAATGCGATGAATTGTTGAGCCAGTACCCCAATATCAGGCACGAAGAAGCTGCCGACACCGCCGACAGCGCAAGAGATATTCGATTAGGAAATCAAATCGGCATTGCGGCTATCGCCAGTAGAATTGCAGCAGAAGATTATCAGCTTCATATTCTCGCATCTGGAATTGAAGATGACAAACAAAATTTTACCCGTTTTTTTATCCTTGCCAATAAACCCTCGAATGAAATCCCAGAAAAAGCTACGTTGAGTTTTCAATTACATAATGAAACAGGAAGTTTGAGCAAGGTATTAAG
>JBEAZU010000286.1:0-7810 GCA_041169945.1 Bacteroidota bacterium | reverse complement strand
AATACCAATATTGTAACAAAATAAGTCATTATGATCACATTAGTAATACTTGCTTTAGTAGGTTTGTTTTTAATGATTGCCGGCATCTTTGACATCTCAAGGAAGGCTTCATTTGCTGTTGTCTTCACGGGCATGTTAGCCGCTTTGGCTAGCAATTTATACATGTGGGACAAAGTTCCCATGGCTTACTTCAATCGTATGATTGTCATAGATAATTATTCGATTGCCTTTATTTCTGCTGTTTTATGTGTTTCCATGTTTTTGTTTCTATTGTCAGAAAACTATTTTGGCAAAATTCAAAACTACCTCACCGAGCATTATGCCTTGTACTTATTTGCTATAGTGGGTATGGTTGCCATGATTTCATTCAATAACTTGGTGATGTTGTTTATTGGCATTGAAATCTTATCCGTGAGTTTATACATTCTGGCAGGTAGTGAAAAAAATAACCCTGCTTCTAACGAAGCTTCCTTAAAATACTTTTTAATGGGTGCTTTTGCTACGGGTATTCTCTTAATGGGTATTACCTTGATATATGGTGCATCAGGTTCCTTTTATTTAGCTGGCATAGAAGAATATTTCACTTCAGGTTCAGAGTTAAATCCAATAGCTTTTGTAGGGATGTTTTTAGTATTAATTGGCATGTCGTTTAAAATGTCGATTGCACCATTTCATTTCTGGACGCCAGATGTATATGAAGGTTCTCCTACATTTGTAACAGCCTTTATGAGTACCATTGTGAAAATTGCAGGTTTTGCTTCCTTTTTCAAATTGTTCTATATCTGTTTCTCAAGTGTTACCCATTTCTGGATGGAAGTAGTAGCAGTATTAGCGGCACTCACCATTACAGTAGGCAGTATGTCGGCCATTAACCAAAAAAGTTTAAAAAGATTATTGGCATTTTCAAGTGTGTCTCATGCTGGATATATGTTAATTGTTGTATTAGTAGGTGCCAATGCTGACGACTTAATGTATTACATGGTTGCTTATGCCATTGGTTCTATCGTTGCTTTTGGGGTAATGATGTTAATTGAAACCGAAACTGGCAATACGGATATTAGTTCATTTGATGGCTTAGCCAAGAAAAACCCTTTCTTAGGTTTTATCATGACCGTGGCGATGTTGTCTCTTGCGGGTATTCCTTTAACCGCTGGATTTATGGCTAAATTTTATGTATTGTCATCTGCTTTAAATGCCGGACATACAATTTTAGTAGTTGTGGCTATCCTCAATGCAATGGTTGGGATTTACTATTATTTTAAAGTAATTATTGCCATCTACTTCAAAGAAACCAAAGATATTGCTATTAATACCGTGTATACTGCAACATCTTTCTATAAAATAGTATTATTCTTAGGAATTATTGCTATACTTGTACTGGGCATTTGTCCTGATATTATTCATAACCTTATTTAATTAACACTGCTCACCCAATAATCAATTTCTTATGGCATCAATCGGAGGAGGAAACTCAACGTCATCTTCAAATTACGATTCAAGTAAAAATTATTCAGTACCATTGGCTCTATTAATTGGCCTATTTTTCATGATTGGTTTTATTACCGTAATGAATGATGTACTTATTCCAAGCTTAAAAGGTGTTTTTAAAATTACTGAAAACTGGAAATTGATGATGATTCAATTTTGTTTTTTTGGTGCTTATGGTATTATGTCTATTCCAGCAGGTTCTATCATTGCTAAAATTGGGTATAAAAAAGGATTAACCTTGGCCTTGTCTATCATGGGTACAGGTTTATTCATGTTTGTTCCTGCAGCCTCTTTGTTATCATTCGAATTGTTCTTGGTAGCCTTATTTATTGTGGCTTGTGGATTAACGATTTTGCAAGTAGCCATCAATCCATACATCATTTCATTGGGTCGTCCTGAAACTGGCGCTGCTCGTTTAAATTTGGGTGGTGCGTTGAATTCTACGGCAACATTCATCGGTCCAATTATTGGTGGAGCATTGATCCTAAAACCAGGTTTGATTGACGCGGTTGCAAAAGCAGACGCTGTAAAAGGGCCTTACATTGTTTTGGCATTGATTACTATTGCCATTGGTATATTGTTATATTTCATTACCCTTCCTAAATTGGAAGTGGAAGAAGAAGTGAAAACAACCGACAGTTATGGCAAATACAAACACTTGTTGTTTGGCTCAGGTGCCATCTTCTTTTATGTAGGTGCTGAGGTTGCTATTGGTAGTTTGTTGATTTTGTACCTTCACAAAGAATTTGGTGTAGCCGAAAAAATGGCTTCTTCCTTGGTCGCGTATTACTGGGGAAGTGCCATGATAGGTCGTTTTATTGGTTCTGCTTTAGGACAAACGATCAAAGCAAACGTAATGTTGGCGGCAGTTTCTATTGGAGCAATTATTCTTGTAGGTTTGAGTATGGTAGGTTTTGCAACGCCTATACACATACCGGTAATGGTAATGAATACTGATCCTAGTTTCTCCCTTATTTTTGTAAACCAATCAATACCTTTAGCAGCTTTCTGTTTGGTACTTGTTGGATTGTTAAACTCAGTAATGTGGCCATGTATTTTCCCATTGGGCATTGCAAAACTAGGGAGTTTCACTTCTAAAGGATCTGGCTTAATGTGTTCTATGATTGTGGGTGGTGCTTTTATTCCATTGATTCAAGGTGCCATTGCTGATTCTTATGGTTACAAATTCAGCTTTATCGTTTGTGTAGCATGTTATTTATACCTTTTATTCTTTGCGCTGAAAGGATACAAAACCGATTACTTAGAAGAAAAAATTAAATAGTAAAGGTCATTCATTTTATAAATAAAGGGAATCTCTTCATGATAGAGGTTCCCTTTTTCATTGGCCTTCAATTTTTACTGTTTGGAATTTATTTCCCTTCTGCAGCCAATATGTTTTTAATTACTGTACTAGTGGAATAGCCAACAACTAAAGGTATGGTTTTTACTTCACCACCATTGGCCAAAACAACATCTGCTCCGACGATATTGGCGATGGTATAATCATCCCCTTTTACCAGTATATTAGGTTTCAACGTGCTGATCAATTCTAATGGTGTTTCTTCATCAAAAAATACAACGAGGTCTACGAAAGCCAAACTTGCAATTACACGACTTCTCGAAAACTCATTGCAAACGGGTCTAAGTGGTCCTTTAATTCTACTGACAGAAGCATCGGTGTTTAAACCCAGCACCAATTTTTGACCTAAATTGCGTGATTTTTCCAAGTAATCCACATGTCCAACATGCAAAATATCGAAGCAGCCATTGGTAAAAACGACCTTTTCCCCGGCTTCCTGCCAGACTTTTATTTGCGCTGCCGCATGTGGTGTATCCACTATTTTTGATGCTGTATTCATAGTTATATCGTGTTTATGGATTGATTTTACATTTGAGCTTTGTAAGATGTAAGATGTGAAATGTGAAATGTGAGATGTGAAATTATCTAAGTCTAAGTTTTTTAATTGTAATTAATATATGTTGCTATAATATTTCTAGTGTTTTCACTTGAAAACTGATAACTCTAAACTGATAACTCTAAACTGATAACTCTAAACTGATAACTCTAAACTGATAACCATAAACTGAGAACCGTAAACTGAGAACTCTAAACTGAAAACTTTAAACCCTGAACTCCAAGCTATTCAACACTTCCCAAACCAGGTCGTTTTCATAGCCTTTGGTTTGAATATACTGCAATAATTTTTGTTTACGCACCAGCGGATTTGTTTCTTTGATCAGGGCCAATTTCTTTTCAGCCAATGCAACCAAATTGGCATAATAGGTTTCTTTGTCTATCTCCTGCAGGGCAATTCTGATACAATTTTCTGAGATCCCTTTTTGTTTTAATGCCTGCGTGATTTTATTCTTTCCCCATTTTTTTATCCTAGATTTTCCTCCTGCATACGTTACCGCAAACCTTGATTCATTGAGGTAATTGTCTTCCATCAACATCACGAGTACTTCTTCTGCTTCTTCTCCATCAATTCCAAAATCCAATAATCGTTCCCTTACCTCCTGCTGTGTCCTTTCTTGGTAAGCACAAAAGGAAGCTATCCGAGGATACGCCTCTTTGATGGTGAGGTATAATTTTGGTTTTTTGGAGTGATGAGTAATCATGTGTTCAACAGTCAAGATCCTATCATGAAACATAATATTTTTTGAGCACATGCACTACATAGTCAACTTCTGCCATGGTATTGTAACGGCTGAATGAAAACCTTACAGTACCGCGATTTGGATCGCCTTGTATGGCTTCAATGACATGTGAACTCTCTGTTGCCCCACTCGTGCATGCACTCCCACCAGAAGCCGCTATTTTATTGATATCCAGATTCATCAACAACATGTCATTTTCTTCAGATGGGGGCAAGCTAATACTCAAAACGGTATATAAACTTGTTCTGCTTTCACAATCGCCATTAAATTGTATTCCCGGAATGGCAATTTTTAGCTTTTCTATCATGCTGGTTTTCAATGCCAAGATATGCGCGTGATGCGTCTCCATTCCTGCATTGGCAAGTTCTAATGCTTTTGCAAGACCTACAATTCCAGCTACATTTTCAGTTCCCCCCCTCATGTTTCTTTCCTGCGATCCGCCATGGATGTAGGGTCCAATTTTGTTATCTCCTTTGACATATATAAAGCCAACGCCTTTTGGTCCATGAAATTTATGGGCTGATCCAACGATGAAGTCAGTTTTAATGTTTTGTAAATCATGTAGGTAATGTCCTACGGTTTGTACCGTATCGCTGTGGAAATAGGCTTGGTTAGCCTTACAGAGTTGTGCAATCGTAGCAATATCATTTAAGTTGCCAATTTCGTTATTGCCATGCATTAACGATACAAACGATTGTGGATTTGAAATTAAAAGCTGTTCCAATTCATTTAAATTGATTTGACCTTTAGCATTCGTTTGAAGGTAACTTATTTTTACAGCATCATTTTTTGCTACATATTCTACGGCATGCAACACGGCATGGTGTTCAATTTTTGAAGTAATGAGGTGTTTGCAGTTTAAAGTACGTGTTCCGGAAATAATGGCTTGGTTATTCGCTTCAGAAGCACAAGAGGTAAAAAATATTTCTGATGGAGAGATGTTGAATATTTCAGCTACAGTTTTTCTGGCTTTTTCTATGGCCGAACGGGTGGTTCTACCAAAGGCATGGATAGAAGATGGGTTTCCAAAGTGTTGCTTTAAGTAAGGCAACATTACTTCTAATACTTCATGCGCTAAAGGTGTACTTGCGGCGTTATCAAAATATACAGGAGTCATTTTAAACACATTAATTTTTTTTAAAATTAGGATAAAATAACAAGATACTACCATTCCATTCCATATTCTATTACTGACAAGTTTGATTTTTTAGCCTATTCTAAGAATATTTATAAATTAAGTACTAAATATTGTAACTAAAAAATACTTGTATAGGTAAACGTTATTACAAAATACAATTTTATGCAATTTGACTTAAGCGAAGAACATCTGGCCGTTCGAGATTCAGCAAGAGATTTTGCAAAATCAGAACTCTTACCTGGTGTCATTGAAAGAGATGAGCACCAAAAATTTGCCACTGACCAAGTAAAAAAAATGGGTGAATTGGGTTTCATGGGTATGATGGTAGATCCTCAATATGGCGGAAGTGGCATGGATACTATTTCTTATGTGTTGGCGATGGAAGAAATCTCTAAGATTGACGCTTCGGTTGCGGTATGTATGTCGGTGAATAATTCGTTGGTTTGTTGGGGATTGGAGCATTTTGGAAACGAAGCGCAGAAACAGAAATATTTAATTCCTTTGGCTACTGGTCAAAAGATTGGTGCTTTTTGTTTGTCAGAGCCAGAAGCCGGATCAGATGCGACTTCTCAAAAAACAAAGGCGGTTGACTGTGGTGATTATTACCTCTTAAATGGTACCAAAAACTGGATTACCAATGGCAATAGCGCTTCTACTTATATCGTAATTGCACAAACAAATGCAGCCTTGGGACATAAAGGCATCAGTGCATTTATAGTTGAACGAGGTTATCCCGGATTTGTGGTTGGGAACAAAGAAAATAAATTAGGAATACGCGGTTCAGATACACATGCGCTAATGTTTACGGATGTAAAAGTTCCTAAAGAAAACAGGCTTGGAGACGAAGGTTTTGGGTTTAAATTCGCCATGGCTACTTTGAGTGGTGGTAGGATTGGCATTGCTGCTCAGGCCCTGGGAATTGCTTCGGGTGCGTATGAATTGGCATTGCAATATTCCAAAGAAAGAAAAACTTTTGATAAACCAATTGCGCAACACCAAGCCATTCAATTTAAATTGGCCGACATGGCAACACAAATTGATGCCGCAAGGTTGATGTGCTTAAAAGCGGCTTATTTAAAAGACAATCATCAGGATTATGCAACAGCCAGTGCCATGGCAAAATTGTTTTCCTCCAAAATTGCTATGGAAATTACCTCTGAAGCAATTCAAATTCATGGTGGATATGGTTACGTAAAAGAGTTTCATGTTGAACGTCTCTTCAGGGATGCAAAAATTACCCAAATCTATGAAGGAACTTCTGAAATTCAGAAGATTGTTATCTCTAGAGATTTATTAAAATGAATTATTTCAATATAAAATAGTACATTAAATATTCTTGTTAGAATTATTCGAGTAAACCCTTTAATTAGTTGGCTTTCAAATGTAAATTTGATGCCGTGTTTGTAAATTACACACAATTACAACATATTTAGAAATAAGGTAATGGAAGATTATAATAAAATTGTCGAATCACTAGGTGTAAGATATATCAAGGCAAAAAATGTAAAAGTTTTAAAATCTGTTAACATTGAAAATTTTTATGATGTAGAAAATATTGCCATTCTACTTGATAAAGGAGCAATATATTTTGGTAATGAACAAGAAAAAGTACAAGCAGGAGATATTTTGTTTGTACCTGGTGGAAAAGCAATTAATATTCAATACGGCGAAGCTCCTGCAGTAAAAATTAATTACGAAGAATTTGTCAGTAACAAAGACAAATACCTGGGTTACAACGCTGATCCTACTTTAATTGGAAACTTGAATGAAAGCTTCATTTCTCTGAGCTTTGAAGCCAAGGTTTTTGATTCTGTTAACTTCTTTACTTCTTTAGATATTCCTGCATTTGTTATCCAAAAAAATGATTTGTTGGCAGAAAAACTCACTGAAATCATGCAGGAAGAACTTTCTAAAAAAGTTGGACATGCACGTATTATCAAGGTATTGACAGAGCGTTTTATCATTGAAGTAATCAGGTATATTCTTAATAAAAACCTTTTTGTGGAGCAATTGGCCACCAACAGCAATTACTTCAAAGATCCAAGGCTTATTGACATCTTTACGTACATCAAAAATAATTTGGCAGGTGATTTATCCAACCATATATTGGCCAATGTTGCGGCGGTTTCTGAAGATTATGTGGGTCAGTATTTCAAAATGTTAACCAGTATTAATCCTCAGGATTATATTGAATACCAAAGAATGGAACAAGCTGTAAACTTGTTAAGAACTTCAAAACACAGTATTAGGGATATCGGAAGAATGGTTGGATACAAGGACACCGCTTATTTTTGTCGTCGTTTCAAAATGATGTTTGGAATTCCAGCAGGTAAAATGAGAAGAAGAGAATCTTTGGTGAATGTATAAAAAATAGTTTTAGATTTCTTGGGGCGTTTCCCGCTATGTCGTATTGGGCTTTCGCAACTCGTCCCGATTTTTCGGGAAGCTCAATCCCTAACACATAGAAGTAATCCCAAATATATATATTAAATAGGGTCTGCTGAAAAACTCAAAACGCATTATAAT
>JBEAZU010000285.1:0-4877 GCA_041169945.1 Bacteroidota bacterium | reverse complement strand
CAACTGATAACGCTAAACTAAAAAATGACTAACCTACTCATAATTGTATTTGTAATCAGCCTAATTTATATGGCTTCTGCAGGGCGACTGTTGACTTATACCCGTGTGCTTTTTATCCAAGGTATATTATTGTCGGTAATTGCTTTGCTTGAATTAACCCATGACATCAGTGTCTCCAACCTGATATTTATTGTCTTAGAAACGGTAATTTTTAAAGCCATAGTGGTGCCCTTTTACTTTAGCCGCTTGATCGTAAAAAACAAAATGGGCAATGAAAGAGAATCTGATAATCCTAACTTTTTTGCCATCTTTAAAGTGGCGCTGATTATCATGTTGGCTTATGCATTGTCGTATAATTTAAATGACGAACACTTACACATTACATACTTCACTGCGGCCATTTCTGCCATTTTTGTTGGCTTGTTAATGATAGTGAGGAGAAAAAAAATCATCACCCACATCATGGGATACATGGTCTTGGAAAATGGCATATTCTTGTTGTCAATGGCCTTAGGAAGTGAATTGCCATTAATCGTCAACCTTGGCATTTTATTAGATTTATTTACCAGTGTGCTCTTGTTTGGTTTGTTCATTACTAAAATTGATGAATTGTACCATTCTACTGAAATTGATAAACTTTCAGGTCTTAGAGATTAATTCCTTTTCCCCTCAATCGTTATGGATATTATCTTATTGTATTTATTTGGGTCTTTAGCCATCGGCATATTGATGTATTTTGTCAAAAATACCTTGTGCAACTATTTGCTGTTTATTCCCTTTTTCGCCATACAGGTATTGCTCAATATGCATGAAATATTGCATATCAATGAAATAGAAGGGTATTATTTTGGGGGGGAGGGAGAAGGTTATTTTAAAGCCGATGGAATAGGCATTATCTTTTTAAGTGTCATTACTATTTTGGTCATCCCAACCGTACTGCATAGTTATTGGTATACCAAACACCGAAAAGAGAAGGTTGGCAGCATTGCTATTTATAATTTATCCTTGGTATTGTTGATTACCATGATGTCTTGTGCTTTAATTACCAGACATGTCGCCATGATGTGGGCCTTTATTGAAGCCACGACTTTGGCCGCTTCGATGTTGATTTACCATGAAAGAGACCATGCCGCCTTAGAAGCTACTTGGAAATATATATTTGTTTGTTCTATTGGTATTGCCATGTCTTTTGTAGGAATTTTGTTTCTTGGTATAGCGGCCAAAGATGCCAAATCACTCGATTTAACTTTAGAGGCATTGGCTCAAAATTCAAAGTTAATGGATCCTATGTGGCTTAAACTTACCTTTTTGCTGGTGGTAACGGGCTATAGTGTTAAAATGGGACTTACCCCATTATTTACGGTGGATATCGACGCCAAAGATACCGCACCTTCTCCTGTGGGGGCAATGCTTTCTGGTGGTTTGTTGAATGTAGGTTTTGTAGCAATTTTTAGGTTTTACGAAGTTTTTTCAACCACCTCAATTCTTCCATGGATGAATACGGTGCTTATGTTAATTGGGATGAGTTCTCTCTTTTTTGCTACCGTTTACATTTTAAGGGTCAAAAACATCAAGCGACTTTTGGCGTATTCGAGTTTGGAACATGCCGGTATTGCTTTAATAGCCTTGGCTTCAGGTGGCATAGGTTATTTTGCCGTCATCTTTCATTTGATTTTACATGGTTTGGCTAAGTCGAGTTTGTTTTTTCAAGTAGGACAATTGATTCGAGTTTACCGTCACAAAAATATTGATTTAATCAGTGGCTATTATAAGGTAAACCCTTGGGGAGGTTTGGTGTTTATTGTGGGTTTTATGGCGGTGATGGGTATTCCTCCTTCGGGTATATTTTTAACGGAATTTTATACTTTTAAAGCACTCTTTACGGCCAAACATTATTTTGTAGGGATTTGGGCTTTGATTTTACTTTCCATTATTTTTTATGGCTTAAGTAGAGATTTACTTCAAATGCTATTTGGAAAAGTACCTCCTTCTATCGTCCATAGAAATATTAAAATTTACCCTTATGAAACCATTACGCAATGGATATTGCTTTCTATTGTGTTTGTGTTGGGTTTATATCCTCCTGCTTTTTTAGTCAATTTTATAGAATTGGCCGTTAAAAATTTACCCAAATAATGGATGGTAATTAATGTAAAAAAGAATTTGTCATGAACTACCTAACAATTAAAAATAATACGAGCATAGTCATTCATTCCATTCCTGTATTGGACTATGAAGATTTTAGAATTCAGGCCATTGCTTTGGTAAATGAAGAATATTCACATTGTGTCAGCTATTATGGTTTTAACAATAGCACTGTTTTAAAATTTATCTGTGCCATTGCCAATGATTCCACCGGAGACATTTACCTGTTGTCGTATGAATTAGCGCTACATAAAAAATATGAATTAAAAGCCATCAGTAAAGACGTTTTCGCTTTTCATATTTTTGAAAGAGAAATTCATGAAAACTTTGGAATTGGTTTTATCGATCATCCTTGGTTGAAACCTGTTCGCTATCCCCACAACCGTGCGGAGGCAAACAATACCATTGCCAATTATCCATTTTTTCAAATTACAGGCAGTGAAATTCATGAAGTTGGGGTAGGGCCTATCCATGCTGGTGTTATTGAGCCAGGACATTTTAGGTTTATGTGCAATGGTGAAAATGTATTGCACCTCGAAATTCAATTGGGTTTTCAGCACAGAGGGATTGAATCTTTAATGATTGCTAAAACTAAATTTTCACAACGTCATCTTTTAGCTGAATCTATTGCTGGGGATACCGTGGTCGGACATGCCTATACTTTTGCTCGAAATATGGAACAGTTGGCTGGTTTGGAGGAAAACTTACGACTAGAGCTAGTAAGATCCATTGCTTTAGAGTTAGAACGCATTGCTGTACATGTGGGTAATTTGAGTGCTTTGTGTTTAGACATGGCTTATCAGTTAGGCAGTTCGGTATTTGGTGCTTTGCGAACGCCCATCATCAATTATTTTCAATGGTGGTGTGGCAATAGATTTTCAAGAACTTTGATTCGTACCGGGTATAATCCTTATCCACTAACACCTGCTTTAAGCCAAAGGTTAGTGGCTGTTTTGGATGATTTTGAGAAAAAATTCATAGAAATGTCGGATGAAATGTTTAACCTTCCAAGTGTATTGGGCAGGTTAGAACGCACGGGCATCATTACACAAGAACAAATGGACCTGATTGGTGCTGTCGGCATTCCTGCTAGAGCTACAGGTATACCACGTGACATCAGAACGAGTCATCCTTTTGCCTATTTTAAACACCTCAAATACGAACCTGTAACGCATCCTGTGGGAGATGTGCTTTCTCATGCCTTGATCCGCGACCAAGAAGTGAAAAAATCAATTGGGTTGATTCGTAAATTTTTAACGATCCTAGAAACCATGCCCATACAAGAGCCGCAACAAAAACCTGATTATAAAAACCTGCTCTTAAAACCAAATCAGTTTAGCATTGCCCTAACGGAAGGTTGGAGAGGAGAGATTTGCCATACAGCCATCACCGATGAACATGGACAATTGCAACATTATAAAGTAAAAGATCCTAGCATGCACAATTGGTTGGCTTTGGCTTTGGCCGTTAGAAATAATGAAATTTCTGATTTCCCTGTTTGTAACAAAACATTTGATTTGTCTTATTGTGGACACGATTTGTAGTAAATAACGCAAGTCTTGGTGTCATAAACGCAAGACGAATCAATCTTAAATATTTACAAATGAGCATTATAGAGATATTAATTCACCAAGGTAAACAATACATCCCAGATTTAAGCAAGCCTGTTTTACCTGAAATATTTAGGGGGCTACCGCTTATTGCAGCCCAACCTTGTGCCGAGGATTGCACTGCTTGTGTCGACGTTTGCCCTACAGCAGCAATCGCCACTCAACATGGGATTGCTATTGATTTAGGGAAATGTGTTTTTTGTGGGGAATGTCAAACAGAATGTCCAACGCAAAAAATTAAATTTACCAACAATTATAAAATTGCGACCAATGACCGACAAAGATTGGTGGTCGCAGAAGGCAATACAAGTGGCATTCACTTAGACCCCGACAAAGTGAGGGCAGAAATCAAAGCCTATTTTGGAGGCTCTTTAAAATTGCGACAAGTATCTGCTGGTGGTGACAATGCCGATGAAAATGAATTAAATGCCTGCATCAATGTGAACTTTGACATGGGTAGGTATGGCATCGATTGGGTGGCCTCTCCTCGCCATGCCGATGGGATGGTTATTTCTGGTCCCATTTCTGAAAATATGGCTACCCCTGTTCAAATTTGTTATGACGCCATTCCAAACCCCAAAATTATTATTCTAGCAGGTACCAATGCCATTAGTGCTGGTATTTATGCCGGAGCAAATACGCTAGATCGCAGTTTTCTTGATCAATACCCTATCGATTTATATGTGCCTGGTTACCCTCCTCACCCTTTAACGTTTATCAATGGCGTATTGGAAATGATTAGAAAATAAGGGATATGATGGCACCAGACCAATTTTTAACTTTTATAAGGAAGTAAAAATCATGGGATAAAGTTTTACTAGATAATTCGCAGGGCAAACGCATTTAAATGGTGGTTTTATTTGAATTTTGAATAGAAGATACAAAGAAGCATACTCAGCGTTTATCCGCATAATCTGCTCAATCGGTGTTTAATTTTTATGTATTCTTTAAAAGAATAAATAAATGGCACGCAGATGATACGGATTTGGCGAATTTTCATGGATATATAACGCTATGTTTTCAATTCATTCAATTATTTTAATGCGTTTGCCCTGAGATAATACGCAAGTCTCATCACTATAATTAAAATTTTCGTACCTTCGTTTTCTTAACAGTATTTTG
>JBEAZU010000284.1:0-7341 GCA_041169945.1 Bacteroidota bacterium | reverse complement strand
GCGCCATTACGCTTAAACAAACTCGCCCCCAAATTTGTTGGAAACACAAAATAATTGTGTGGCTCAAACAGTTTTTGTTTTTAACCGCTTTCCCGAGAAAATCGGGATAACGCATATTTTATAAGGTAAATTGCAAGACAATTCAAAGATTGCGCATGATTTGCTTGCATTTTATAGTCAATTTATAATCATAATTTACTTATTTTTAAAGTGTTAATAATTTTAAGCAAACCCTAATTAACTTTACCCTATTTTAATGGAATTAAAAAAAATGTACTTCCAACTTTTGGCGGTCACAAATTACTGTCCTAAATACATCAACGACCTCGAGATAATATTGATGTCCGAGGTGGTTTCATAGTCTTTGGCATAGATCATATCTAATCGTTTGGCAGTACTCTCGTCGATGATAGAAGAGGACAAATAAGAAGAAGGATTGAGTACGCCAGCCTTCACATGTTTGGTAAGCGATTTGTCATTAAACTTCAACCCTACCCATGATTTTTTCCCTATCAATACATTTACAATATTCGTAAAAAAGCCTAGTGGTTTTTTGACAATAAAAACCAAGACCGGAAATAAGATTAAAAAACACAGCGATGAAAACAAATCTAAAATTCGTTTGTTTCGTCTCGACACTTTTGACATCAATTTAAGCTGTATATCAACGGTATATAAATCGCCAGCTTTGTCTTTAGAATTGCTTCCAATCACATAATTGCTTTCATCAGGCACAATTTTATAATCGATTTTAGTACTGTCTAACTGCGTCATTAATTCAATAATCACATTGGCAGGAAGATCTTTAGAACAAAATATCAATTCATTGACCTCATATATTTTAACAATTTCATCTAATTGCTCAATTTTACCAAGGTACAAATCATGGTCGAGTTCAAATTGGCAATCCTTCACCCCCACGATACCGGCAATAGCCGATTTCATTCCGCTGGCAACCAATAACTGGTACACCCGCATCGCTTCCCCATTATCGCCAAGAAGAATAATTTTCTTATCCACCTGCTGGCCTAATTTAATATTGCCAAATTTGATATAATGCAAAATAAGCCTAATGCCTATAAAAGAGAGAACGGTATAAATTCCTCCTAAAACCACCAAAGCCTTTGAAAACCTATAACTGTCAATAAAATTGGTAATAGAGGAAATCATCAAGGTGCCAATTAATACCGCTTGAAAAACTTTCAATAGTTTTAAACCGCCTTTATCATAACAGCCACTGAGGTAAATACTTCCCAACCAAATTATGATATAGGCTGGTACTGCTTGGTGCATAAATTCAATAGGATACAAACCCAAGGAATGCTTATGGTTAATTTCCCAATACGATTTTAAAAAATCCATGCCTATGAATATAGACAACATGTCTAACACAGGAAGATATGCACGTTTTACAAATCGAATGGCGATATCAAAAAAAGCGCGAATATAGATGGCAAAATTAATGACAAATCTAAACAAACCTGCATTGGAGGAACTAAAATGATGATTGGCGAAAATAATCATGGCTCTATAAAAAATAAAGACATAATTTATACTCGTTTTTTTGGTACTTTCGCCTTTGTAATGAATAATGCGAGTCTCCGGAAAATAATAATTTTTATACCCTCCTTTGATAATACGGTACGATAAATCAATATCTTCCCCGTACATAAAATATTCTTCATCAAGCAAACCCACCTTATCAAGTGTCGTTTTACGCATCAACATAAAAGCGCCTGATAAAATATCTACTTCATTGATTTCATCTTTGTCTAAATACCCCAAATGGTAGCGCCCAAACAATTTTGATTTTGGCATTAATGCGGCGAGTCCAAATACTTTACTAAAAGCCACCCATGGTGTTGGCAAGCCACGTTTAGATTCGGGCAAAAATTCTCCTTTTCCATCCAACATTTTCACCCCCAAGCCACCAGCCTCAGGATGCTGGTCCATGAAATGCACACATTTAAAAAGGGTATCTTCTTCAATAACCGTATCCGGATTGAGCAATAAAATATATTCGCCCTTGGCAATTTTAATGCCTTGGTTATTGGCTTTTGAAAAACCTGTATTTTGTTTATTAGCGATTAAAATTACCTCAGGAAACTTGTCTTTAAGCATTTCCAGCGACTTGTCGACCGAATTATTATCAACCACAATTATCTCTGTATCAATCAGCAAGGCAGCTTTTTGCACAGCACGAAGCGCTTGCTCTAAAAAGTGGCAAACATTGTAATTGACTATTATAACAGATATTTTTTTCAAAAATTTATTGCTGATCGTATAAAGTTCTACTCACTATACTCCTCCCTAAGGTTACCTCATCGGCATATTCTAATTCTCCTCCTATAGGTATTCCCCTCGCTATGCTGGTGATACGAACGGCACTTAATTCTTTGATTTTTTTTGTTAAATAAAAGCTGGTGGTATCGCCTTCCATGGTTGGGCTCAAAGCCATGATTACCTCTTTAACTTCTCCAGATTGCAACCTTTTGATCAATGTTTCAATATTTAAATCAGCAGGTCCGACGCCTTCAATTGGAGAAATGACACCTCCTAAAACATGGTACACGCCAAAAAACTGACTGGTATTTTCGATGGCCAAAACATCCCTGGTATCTTCTACAATACATAAAATGGCATGGTCTCTACGATGACTCAAACAAATGGCACAAGTATCTTCATCCGAAATATTATGACACACTTGGCAATACTTGGTCAATGTTCTCAGGTTAATGATGGCTTTGGCCAAATCGATTGAATTGCTTTCATTTGCCTTTAACAGGTGTAAAGCTAACCTCAAGGCAGTCTTTTTCCCTATGCCAGGAAGTTTGGCTATTTCACCAATGGCTTCTTCAATTAATTTGGATGGATATTGAATCAATGAAGTGGAGGGTTAGACATTCGTTTGTTCACAATACTATTTTAATTAGTAAACGCTCATGGGGCGTAAAACTATACCTTGCTATGAAACTAACTAATTTCAGCAGACAAACCTCTGTCGCAAATGGCTGTTCTGAAAGGAATCAAATCCTCGAAACTACCTTTTTTAACGGCACATTTACCTTTAAAATGAATCACAATGGTACATTGTTCTGCTTGTTCATTAGAATGTTTGCACACTTTAATTAAGGTATCAATTACATGTTCAAAAGTATTGACATCGTCGTTATACACAATTAAATCACGCATTGGAAGGGTATCCATTTCATGTTCCAATAAAACCTCTTCCTCTATTTGATAAGCCATATTCTTCTTTAATTTGAATTGATTTTAAAACAAGGTATGGACAAAAATACACAAAAGGAAAGATTTTAAAAAGCGTTTTATAAAGTATTGACCGCTATTTTCTAAACCATAAAACGCGATGCCTCATTTGTTTTTTAATATCAAAACAAAGCGCATCCTAGCCACAAATTTCCTTTTCAATAACTTGTTTACAAAAAACCTTTGATATCGGCAGGTGAGTAGTAGATAGACTTCAATGTTTTATTGTCTTCGGTTCTAAACACCAAAAACTTACCTTCTATTTCTTTGAAATAAGCGGGCGTTTGATGGTTAGCAAGGTAATGCGCAATGGTGGCATTGGCTTCTTCTTCCGTTGCACAACTTTTACTCATATTGGAACGGTGTACCTCTTCAAAAAGTGTTTTAAATTTATCCCCAAACCCGAATTCTAAAATGGCACCACTCAACACGTATTGCAAATCACAAAGCGCATCAGCAATTTCTACAATATCATTGT
This sequence comes from Bacteroidota bacterium, assembly GCA_041169945.1. Taxonomy (GTDB): domain Bacteria; phylum Bacteroidota; class Bacteroidia; order Cytophagales; family UBA9547; genus CALPQG02. The sequence goes on along the minus strand of JBEAZU010000284.1, from coordinate 3,596 downwards.
CATGAATGGCTTGTTGTAATTCTTTTAATTCTTCAGCAAGCAATTCTACCCTTAATTTACAACGTTTCTCCGCTGGAATAATTGGCGTTTGTTCAATAGGATGTTGAAATGTGGTATGAAATTCAGCAACTTGTTGGATGGCGTTTGGTGATTGCATTTTGTTCAATTTTTTAATTTTGAATATTGAAAAGGTATTTGATTTCTTTATCGCGCAATTGATATTGCTTGGTATTGGTTTATTTCACCCTTTTAGGGTTTATCTTCAGAGTGACTATCATCGAGCTACCATCATGGGACTGACTATCATCAGACTACCTATCATTGGGCTACCATCATCGGACTGACTATCATTGGGCGTTGCCCAATGTTGTTTTGTTTCGCCCTTTCAGGGCTATGTTCGAAATGTAACAATCATTGTATTCAATAATTAACACTACACAACAACTCTAAACCCTCAACGATAAACTCTCAACGCTAAACACAACTCAACGCTCAACTCTAAACGCTCAACTCTAAACGCAAAACTCTAAACGCTAAACTCTAAACGCTAAACTCTAAACCCTCAACGATAAACTCTCAACGCTAAACTCTCAACGCTAAACACAACTCAACACTCAACGCTCAACACTCAACTCTAAACGCTAAACGCACTCAACACTCAACGCTCAACACTCAACACTCAACGCTCAACGCTCAACCCTCAACACTAAACACTAAACGCTAATCGCACTCAACACTCAACGCTCAACACTCAACGCTCAACCCTCAACACTAAACGCTAAACGCTAAACGCTAATCGCACTCAACACTCAACGCTAAACACAACTCAACGCTCAACACTCAACGCTCAACGCTCAACTATAGCACCTTAAACTCAATTCTTCTATTTTTAGCCCTACTTTCGGTATTGGTATTGGCTACGACAGGTTTTGTTTTACCGTAACCTTGAAATTTTAAATTCACTGCAGGAATACCAGCAGTAATCAAATAATCATATACCGATTTGGCTCTGTTTTTAGACAAATTCATATTGTCTAATTCTTTTCCGATATCATCGGTATGGCCAGAAATCTCCACCTTCATGGTCGGATTTTCTTTGAATAAATTCAATAGTTTTTCTAATTCTACTTTGGATTTATCTTCTAAGTTAAATTTACCTGAAGCAAAGAAAATATTAGTAAGGGTAATGGTAGCCCCTGGTTTAATAGGTTCTAAATAAATATCCATGGCCTGGGCAGAAAAGCTTTCGGGTGTTTTATAATCGAAGAACATACTTTTAAATAAGTATCCTTTTTTATTGGCATACATCGCATATTCACTTCCTTGCGTGAGTACGGCAGTAAACTCTCCATTCTTAATATCTGAATCAGTAGACACTACCCTTTTGCCTGTTTTCAAATCAAACAATTCAACATGTGCCTGTAAGGTCGCATGGCTAACGGCATCATATACAACTCCTTTTGCAATACGACTGATGAATTTATTTTTCAAGGCTGCAGGAAAATCAAATTCATATAAAGCAGCCGACATAGAACCATCTTCTTCGAATTTATCGGCAGAGAAATACCCTTTGGTTTGGTCAGCCGTGATAAACAAAGCTTCTTCATCGGCATTGGTATTGAGCGGATAACCGGCATTTACAGGAATTGTCCAACCAGTATCTGTTTTTTGGGTGTAAAAGAAATCTGTACCACCCATTCCCACTAAACCATTGGTGGCATAATACAATACTTTACCACTAGGGTCAATAAATGGCGAAAAGTCACCATCAGCAGTATTTATTTTTTTACCCAAATTTTCAGGTTCCGACCACAAACCATCATCGCCCATGGTGCTGGTCCAAATGTCGCAATTGCCAAAAGATCCTTTTCTATCCGAAGAAAAATAAATGGTTTTACCATCACTTGTCAAAGAAGGTTGAGACTCCCAAGCCTTGGTATTTATTTTATCACCCATATTTACAGGCTTTGACCATTCGTCACCTACTTTATTGGTCACATATAAATCACACCTTCCAAAGCCATCTTTTTTATTACAAGACGTAAACACAATCACATTGCCATCGGCAGAAACACTTGGGCCACCTTCATTTTCGAGGGTATTGATGACAGGGGAAATAGGTTTAGGAGCACCCCAAATATTGTTTTTCAAGGTTGACACATATAAGTTTTCATCACCTTCTCTTACCGTGTAATAAAGGGTTGATTTATCGCCAGTTAAAACAGGGAAATATTGTTTAGAGAAAGCATTGATGGGTGCCACCATAGGCTGAGGTTTAAAATCGAGCGGATGTTTCATCGCCTCCACAGCAAAGTCACAGGTTGCAATCCATTTGTTTACTTTTTTAACAAAATCGGGTCTCGGTTGAAAATCTAAGAAGCCCAAAAAGAATTTTTTAGCTTCCGCATACTCCGAATCTTTCATATAAATTTCACCTAACTGTTCGTACACGCCAGCATAGGTGGTAGAATTAGGATTTAATTCAATTACTTTTTCAAAATAAGGCTTTGCTTTTCTGTCTTCATGCATCCTCACATAGCAAGCACCAATCCTGTTGTAAGCCTCCACAAATTTTTCATCTTTCGCTACGGCTTCCTTCAATACTTCTATGGCTTCTGGAAACTGTTTACGCATCATAAATTCGTCAGACTTGCCAAACAATTCCAAGGCTTTGCGGTTAGTGGTACTAAATTCTGGAGGCTCTTGCGCAAAAATATTGATGGAAATCATTAAAAAAATAAGGGCGGATACAATTTGTTTCATACTTTGTTATTTAGGTACTGAGTACAAGGTACAGCGTACAAGGTAATTATTATGGAAGTTAAACTTTAATAGTGTTTCGTTGTTGGTGTTACGTTGTTAGTGTTGTGTTGTTAGTTGTGAGTAAAAGTTATGGTTATTATTAAAACCGATAACTCTAAACTGAGCACTATTTTAAGGAATAGTTTACTTTTTTTTAAATCAAGGAATATAGTATAACAGCATCTACATACCTTGTATTTAATACTTAGTACTTAATACTTTGTACTTAATACCTAAGGAATATCCATGTATTTATGTGTCTGTAACGATATTTTCCATGCAGGGTTGGCTTTTACGTAAGCTATTATTGTAGGCAATAGCTCATTTTGTTTAGACCATTCAGGTTGTAAATACAATTCACAATTGGAGGACACGGATTGACGGTATTTTTCTGCAAAATCAAAGTCTGATTTATTAAAAACTACAGCCTTTAATTCATTGGCAATCAAGGCAAAACCATCCACCGGCGCTTTGAATTTTTTAGGAGAAAAGCAAACCCAATCCCAATCACCAGACATTGGATAGGCCCCAGAGGTTTCAATATGGGTTCTGAATCCTGCTTCTTTAAAACATTTGGTCAAATAACTTAAATCGTACATCAAGGGTTCACCACCCGTAATGACCACTACCCTTCCAGGGAATTGAGAAGCCTCGGTTACCATATCTTCCACACTCGTGAGCGGATGGGTATTGGCATCCCAAGATTCTTTTACATCACACCAAACACAACCCACGTCGCAACCGCCCAAACGTATAAAATAGGAGGCTACCCCTGTATATTTCCCTTCACCTTG
>JBEAZU010000283.1:0-2930 GCA_041169945.1 Bacteroidota bacterium | reverse complement strand
GTTGGAAATTGTATTATGAATTTTATTTAGAAGACAGCATGTTTGTGGCTGGTGATTGGTGTTATAAAATTGAAGTAAGCCCTAAAAATCCAAAAGATTTAGCTTTTAAAGGACATATTTGGATTGCTGACTCAAGCTTTGCGCTTAAACGACTTGATTTAGCCGTTGATAAAGCAGCGAATATTAATTTTATTGATCTAATTAAAATTAAACAAGAACTTGAAAAGACGGCACTTGGGCCTTGGTTTCCACTCCGTACCCGTATTTTACTAGATATTGAAGAACCATTAGACAGCGTGGCCGGTATTATTGCCAAATATTATATATCCAATAAAAATATAAAAATCAACCAAGTAAGGACTGAAAAAGGGTTTTTTGATACAGAATTTGTTACTGCCGAAGATGCTACCGACAAAGACCAGTCTTTTTGGGATGAACATAGGCATGAAAACTTAAGTGCCTCCGAAAAAAATGTGTATAAAATGATTGATACCCTCAATCATTTACCCACCGTTAAAACCTATATAGAAATTATAGACATTGCCATCAACGGCTATAAACGAATTGGTTATTTTGATATAGGTCCTTACCTGTACTTATACAATCATAATAATGTGGAAGGGCATAGGATTAGGCTTGGCTTTAAATCCAATGCTTTTTTTAGTAAAAACCTTACCCTAAAAGGCTATATGGCCTATGGAACTTTAGATGAAAAAATAAAATATAATGGGGAAGTAGGGTATATCTTTTCTAAAAACCATTGGACTGAAATGAAGGTTGCTCATACAAAAGATATTGAGCAACTTGGTTTTGAATCTGATTTAGCGGGTAACAATGCTTTGTTTCTTGCCACTGCCAGAAATGGAAAGCTACGAAGGCCTTATTGGTTTACCGAAAATAAAATCTCGTTTGAAAGTGAAATTGCAAAAGGCATTACGCCCGCTATTTTTTTAAGTACCCGTTCTTTTGATGCAATACCTGATGCAAATGCACCCTTTAGGTATTATGAAAATGTGTCAGATACTACCCATTCCGCCATTGGAACTCATTTGAATGCTACTGAATTGGCGGCACAAATTAGACTTTCTAAAAAAGAAATATGGATTAGAAATGGTACCAATAGAATGTCATTGGGTACAATGAATTGGCCAATCGTAACGTTAAGGTATACCCATGGTTTTAAAGGGGTTTTGGACGGTTCTTTTACCTATAATAAATTAAATATCAATATTACGCACAAGTTTAAAACTGGTTTTTTAGGCTACAGTAGGTACAATTGTAATGCGGGATACATCCCAGAACAATTACCTTATCCATTATTGAGGGTTCATTTAGGAAATCAAACACCTTTTTATAACCGAACGTCTTTTAACTTAATGAATTATTTTGAATTTGTAAGTGATCGATTTGTTTCAATTGAATATTCTCAACATCTTGAAGGTTTATTATTTAATAATATACCATTGTTGAACAGGTTAAAATGGAGAGAAGTATTGTCTACGAATGTTTTGTATGGCGGTGTAAGCAAAGCCAATGAAGACATTATGGTGGGCTATAGTCAAAATCCGCAATTTCACCATTTAACCAATACGCCTTATTGGGAAGTAGGTTATGGGATAGAAAATATATTTAAATTCTTGAGAATCGAAATGTTACATCGATTAACGTACAATAATGAACAGCAATTAGGCTATAAAATTAATAAGTGGGGACTGAAATTGTCTGCACAATTTACCCTTTAATTGTATGGGTTGATGGTGTGCTGCCTTGAAAAACGATTGACTTGATTGATTATTCCATTATTTAAATCATTGATTTTGAAATACCTCTATATTATTATTGCTATACTTTTGTTTTCTTGTGAATCGCCACAAGATGACACCATAAGGTATATCCCTGATCCACTGAAAGATTATACCCAAATTGAACTTAAATTACTAGAAGAAGCACTTTTTGATGACCCTGATAATGAAGCCTTGTTGTATAAAAGGGCTTTGTTGTACTATAAATTGCAAGATTTTGAAAAGGCATATATCGACATTAGCAAAGCCATTGAGGCTGAATCGGAAGACGGTGATTTACATATCTTAAAAGCTAAAATATTAATTGGTTTACACGATTACCAAAAAGCATTGATTGCCCTCCAAGAAGTTGCCAAATTAACCCAAGATGACTTTGAGCTCAATTTGCTTCGTGCAGAGGTGTATTTACATCTTAATAATTTTAGGCTTGCCTTAGATAAAATTAACCGTGCACAACATTTATTGCCGTCCGACTTTAAAGTATATTTACTGAAGGGACAAATATATGCCCAAATGAAAGATACGGCGAGGGCGATTAGTAATTTAGTGATAGCTTCTCAAAAAAGGAGGGATGTACCTGAAGTTTATACCGATTTGGCGACCATCTATGAAGCGCAACAGGATAATAAAACCGCCATGTCGTATATTTTACAGGGCTTAAGTTATAATCCTTCGAATGCGCAATTGCATTTTAGAAAAGGAAGTGTATTTGAAAATATGGGTTTAAAAGATTCAGCCAAAGTGCTTTACCAAATGGCGGTTGATTTGGATCCGAGTATGTATTGGGCTGAATATAAATTAGGTTTGTGGTATATGGATGTAGGAAATTATACCGCAGCAGAACCTTATTTCCAAAAGGTGGTCAAATATACCGATGACATTCCGAGGGCAAATTATTACCTTGGTTTATGTTATTGGTACACAGGTAAACATGAATATGCCTTAAAGCTATTAGAGGAGGTTGTAAGAAAAGATACGTCAAATCATGATGCTGCCTATCATTTAAATAAAATTAAAGCTAAATTGCACATGGTTCAAGACAGTGTGGCGAAAGTGAGTACAGATAGTATTAATTAAGTATTAAGTACAAGGTATTAAGTACAATGTATTAAGTACAATGTATTAAGT
>JBEAZU010000282.1:0-13036 GCA_041169945.1 Bacteroidota bacterium | reverse complement strand
TTTTAACGCGATACCATCGCCGAAGAAAGAACTTATTTATTGTAACCTTTTTTACTAGCGTTGAAAACGCTAGTTTCGAAAATCCTCGTTGTAAACGAGGTCTAGCCCTCAACGTTTTTAACGCAAACTCCAAAAATCCTCGGTGTAAACGACTAGAGAGTACAGAATATGAAACGTGACATAAAATAAACCAAATTAGTTGTCGTTTCTAACGAAGTCTAGAGAGGGATTTGCAAACAGCGTTGGAAACGCCAATCTCAAAAATCCTCGTTGTAAACGAGGACTAGAGAGCATAGCATTTGAAACGCAAACTCCAAAATTCCTCGGTGTAAACGAGGAATTGAACTTAATATAGCTTATCATCACTAATTTTAACATACTTTTATTTAACTATTTTCACTATGTCAGGAGACAGATATTTCATCAAAGACCAACAAGCAACCTATTTCATTACATGTACAGTAATCTATTGGGTAGACCTTTTCACAAGAAAATGCTATAAAGATATTCTTGTAGATTCTTTAAATTATTGTGTTAAAGAAAAAGGCCTAATCATCTATTCATGGGTGTTAATGTCAAATCACATTCATCTTATCTGTAGAACAGAATCGCCACAAAGCATGTCCGACTTTTTAAGAGACTTTAAGAAATTTACATCTAAACGCTTCATTGAAGCAATAGAACTCGTCAATGAAAGTCGAAGAGAATGGCTTTTAGATAAATTTTCATTCGAAGCAAGAAGAACAGGAAGAGCAGAAAACTATAAAATATGGAAAGATGGTAACCATGCTGTAGATATAAGAAATGTTGATTTATGGCAGAAAGTAAATTACATTCATGACAATCCTGTTAGAAGTGGCTACGTTGAATATCCTGATCAATATTTATACAGTAGTGCCAAAGATTATGCTAACCAAAAAGGGCTAGTTAGAATAATTCGGCTCTAATCCTAGTTGTAAACGACTAATGGAAATACATGAAGCAGCATAAAGGATAGAAATTGTCCGCATAAAGATTAAAAGAGTGCAGAATAAGAATGTGCTGTTTTTTTACTGGCGTTGGAAACGCCAATTTCGAAAATCCTCGTTAAAAACGAGGACTAGAGATCATAGCATTTGAAACGCGATGTCATACGCAAAAAAAAACTTATTTAATGTAACCTTTTTTACTGGCGTTGGAAACGCCAATCTCGAAAATCCTCGTTGTAAACGAGGACTAGCACTCAGCATTTGAAACGCGATGTCATACGCAAAAAAAGAACTTATTTAATGTAACCTTTTTTACTGGCGTTGGAAACGCCAATTTCGAAAATCCTTGTTAAAAACGAGGACTAGCGCCTCTTTTAACACTTTTATGAATGCACTATTTTTTAGTACTAGAAACTTGCTTACTGGCGTTGAAAACGCAAATTTCGAAAATCCTCGTTGTAAACGAGGCCTCGTTATTAGCAATTCTCTTTTTAATTATTTTACTTTGAATCGATATCTTTATTTTAATAGCAAATGCTCGAACAAGAAGTACTTGAAAAATATTGGGGGCATAAACAATTCAGGTCTCAGCAATTAGAGATTATTCAATCGATTTTAGCTAAACGAGATACACTTGCTATTTTGCCCACAGGTGGCGGAAAATCGATTTGTTTTCAAGTACCAGCTTTGATGTTAGAAGGTATTAGCCTTGTAATCAGCCCACTGATTGCTTTAATGAAAGACCAAGTTGAGCAATTAAAAAAAAGAGGCATTATAGCCGTTGCCATTTACAGTGGCATGAGCGAAAGAGAAATAGACATCTTGCTAGACAATTGCATCTACGGCAATACAAAATTCTTATACCTTTCTCCTGAAAGATTAAAATCTGACTTGGTTTTAGCCCGCATTGCTAAAATGAAGGTAAACCAACTGGTCATTGATGAGGCCCATTGCATTTCCCAATGGGGGCACGATTTCAGGCCTGCCTATCTAGAAATTGCACAGGTCAAAGCCATTCTTCCTGAAGTGCCTATTATGGCACTCACTGCCTCGGCTACTTCTAAAACACAGGAAGACATTATCCTTCACCTGGCACTTAAAGAGCCTAATATATTTACCAAAAGTTTTAAACGCGACAACCTCTCCTATTCTTCCGTGTTTACAGAAGATAAAATACAAGTACTCTTACGCATCGTTAAAAAAGTAAGTGGAAGTAGTTTAATATATGTAAGAAGCAGAAAAAAGACCAAAGAGCTCGCTTTGTTGCTTTACAAAAACAATATCTCTGTAGACTTTTACCACGCAGGATTAAGCCCTGAAGAAAGAAGTAAAAAGCAAGAACGATGGATGTCGGGCAAAACAAACACCATGGTTTGTACCAATGCTTTTGGCATGGGCATTGACAAAGCAGATGTAAGATTGGTGATACATTACGACCTTCCGGATTGTATTGAAGCCTATTACCAAGAAGCAGGCAGAGCCGGAAGAGATGAACAAAAAGCCTATGCCGTAATACTTTTTAGTCAAAATGATACCGACGAATTGATTAAAAACATTGAACTGGCCTATCCTGATCTCGAATTCTTAAAACGGGTGTACCAATCTTTGGCCAACTTTTACAAAATTGCAGTGGGTAGCAGTGAAATGGTGCCCTACGATTTTAACATCACAGCATTTGAAAGTAGCTATAATTTACCTACACGTCAAACCTATTACGCCATTAAACAATTAGAAAAAGAAGGCTTAATATTGATGAATGAAACTTTTTATGCGCCTTCTGCCTTGCATTTTAACATCTCAGACAAAGAAGAATTGTATAAATTCCAAGTTGCCAATGCCAAATTTGATCCATTGATTAAAGTGTTGTTGCGCTATTATGGCGGCGAATTATTTGTGCATTTCATTAAAATAAATGAAGCGGCTGTGGCGACTCAATTGTTAAAAAGTGAAATGGATATTGTAACCATGTTGGTTTATCTTGACAAAATTGGGTTTGTTACTTACATCCCCAAACGCGACAAGCCACAACTTACTTTTGTGCTTGCCAGAATGGATGCGAGTAAATTGCCTATTCATCCAGGAAAATACCAAGCGCGCAAAAGCAATGAATTAAACAAAGTAAAAGCCATTATTGCTTATGCCACAAACAAATCGCAATGTAGAACACAAATTATACAACACTACTTTGGCGAAAACGCGACTGAAGATTGTGGGGTTTGCGATGTTTGTGTAAAAAAAACAAGTACGACGACAATGCGTAGTGCGGATGTTTTTAATAAACTCAACAATTATCCATCTCCCATTTTGGTAAAAGATTTTTTAGCAACTTACCAAGAAACAGATCGTAAAATAGTAAGTACTTTTTTGAGAGAATTGATTGAGGAAGGTAAAATCCTATTGGAAGCAGAAACCTTCATCAGTACCCAAAAATAAAACACATGAAGTAAACGCTAAGTAAAGGCTATTCCTTTTTCTTATCAACAAACTATTCTTTACCTCACAAAAACCAAATTGTTGCCTTTCGATAAATTCACATCAAATTCATAGCCACCATAATTAAATCCTTTGAGGTCATCTATGGTTTGGGCATTTGAATCGAGTATGTACCTCACCATCATTCCTCTTGCTTTTTTAGCAAAGAAGCTTATTATTTTCAAATTACCGTCTTTATAATCTTTAAAATCAGGTGTAATAACAGGTACCTTAAGCTTTTTCACCTCAACCGCCCCAAAATATTCTTGACTCGCCAAATTCACAAAAAGCTCACCCGACTTCAGTTGCTTGTTTAAAGCGTCGGTAATAATAGGCTTCCAAAACTCGTATAAATTTTTAGCCTCGCCAATAGGCAGTTTGGTTCCCATTTCTAACCTGTACGCTTGAATCAGGTCTAAAGGTTTGAGCAAGCCATACAAGCCCGATAATATCCTCAACTTACTTTGCAAATCTTCCATTTTCTCCGGAGAAATGGTATAAGCCTCTAAGCCAGTATATACATCACCATCGAAGGCATAAATCGCGGGACGCGCATTTTCAGGAGTAAAAGGCGTTTTCCAAATTTGATTTCTAGTCCAATTGAGTTCTGCTAAATTAGGGGAAATAGCCATCAATTGCCCTAAGTCATCAGGGCTTTTAGCTTTCACCACCTCCATCACCTTTTTTGACTGTGACAAAAAATCAGCCTTTGAATGCCTGTCGACAGGCAAAGGTGTTTCAAAATTGAGTGACTTGGCGGGTGAAATAACGATTTTCATAAATGGGGAAATGATAGATAATAGCAAGTAATCGATATGGCTTTGGCCACTACTTGGATGCAACAATTGATGATTGAGGAGACAATGTAGAAAATTATACAGAAATATTTTAAAGCTCGTATGATAAATAAATTAAATAAGGCGAAGCTTGTTGAAATAATTGGCGGTATCGTGGTTATTGAATAATATTGCGTAAGCTAAAACTCTACTATGCCTTTTCGTTTTGACAATTCGTACCTACTATTATCGGAAGAAATATACGCTGCCGTAAATCCTACTTTGGTAAGTAAACCTCAAGTAGTCATTTTCAACACTTCTTTGGCAAAATCATTAGGATTGGCGGAGGAAAATCTGTCAAAAATCAATCTTGGCTCCTACTTTTCGGGTAACCAATTATTTGAAGGATCTCAACCCATTGCACAAGCTTATGCAGGGCATCAATTCGGACAATTCAATAAATTAGGAGACGGAAGAGCCATTTTATTAGGCGAGCACCTTAGTGCTGAAGGAGTAAGATTTGATGTACAATTGAAAGGATCAGGCACCACCCCTTATTCACGAAGAGGAGATGGTAAAGCCACCTTAAGCGCGATGCTGAGAGAGTATATCATCAGTGAAGCCATGTACTTTTTAGAGATTCCCACCACCAGAAGTTTAGCAGTAGTCAGCACTGGCGAAAAAATATACAGAGAAAGTATAACCCCAAGTGCCGTATTAACCCGAATTGCGGCAAGTCATATTCGCGTTGGCACCTTTGAATATTTACGAAATTTCCATTCCAAGGAAATTTTACAACAATTTACTGACTATACGATACAAAGACATTTTCCTGCTTTACTAAAGGAAGAAAATCCTGCATTGGCCTTGTTGCATAAAGTGCTCACCCAACAAATAGACTTAATTATCAACTGGCTACGGGTGGGATTTATTCATGGGGTAATGAATACCGACAACATGAGCATTGCTTGTGAAACCATAGATTATGGGCCTTGTGCGTTTATGAATTCCTATAATCCCAATACCGTTTTCAGTTCTATTGACCATCAAGGAAGATACGCTTTTGCCAATCAACCCAATATTGCCTTGTGGAACCTGACCCGATTTGCGGAATCTTTATTGCCATTAATAGATGAAAACATTGAAATGGCTATCGAAAAAGCAAACGGCGTATTGCTACAATTTCAAGCTATTTTTGAAAGTCAATGGTTGCAAATGATGGGAAATAAACTGGGCATCGTTGATGTAAAAAAAGAAGACGACACCTTAATTTCAGACTTATTGGCATGGATGTTAGTCCACAAAGCCGACTACACCAATACCTTCATTGAATTAAGTGTACCCAACTTTAACTCCTCTCCTATATACCAAGATGAGCCATTTTTAACTTGGTTAGCAAGATGGAAAACAAGAATTAAGGCTGAAGAAGCATTGCCATTGGCGTCTAAAACCCTTATGCAAAAAGCCAATCCTACTTTTATCCCTCGAAATCATTTGGTCGAAGATGCCTTAACCCAAGCCCAAGAAAACAATGATTTAACGGCCTTCCATGCACTATTAACGGTATTAACCAAACCTTATCAATACGCCAACAGGAACGAAAAATACCAGACGTCATTTATAGGAGATGAAGGAAATTATAGGACATATTGTGGCACCTAAAAAATAAGAGGCTCTTGATTATTGTTGTGGGTAGTTATTACAAATTTAGATTAATTGTATGAGGGAGATCCGCCGTGGCGGACATTTGTATAAAAAATGCTACGAATTTGCGCCACTTCGCTGAAACAAAACAAACTCTGCCCCAATTTGTTGGAAACACAAAATAATCGAGTGGCTCAAACAGTGTTTTGTTTTTTAACCGCTTCATGGAGCAACCCCGAGAATATCGGGATCACGCATTTTTTATAAGGTCGAATGCAAGACAATTCAAAGATTACGCATGATTTACTTGCATTTTACACGCTACTTTTAATCACAATTTCCTGATATTTAAAATATTAATGATTTTTCAGCAGACCCTACCTTAACTTGTAGAAGCTTAACGCAAAAATTAGAAGAAAACAACCTCGTCATTAACGTATAATACCATTGCGCGGCAACACTACTTGGTGTATAAACAAAACACACGCTAAAAGCACTTAAGACTTGCTTGCCTTTACTACTTCAAGTTTCGTTTTGGCTTCTGCTATAGTCGCTAAAAAATCGACCTCAATGATGGCACCCAATTCGTTTAGACGTTCAAATGACATATTGTCTTTGGCACCAAATTCAATTTCTTTGGCCGTTTCCGCTAATTGATTGATGCCAAAAGTTTTAAAAGTGGATTTAATTTTATGTGCAGCCGATTTAATTGTCAGTAAATCAGTACCTGACAATGCAATTTTCAAATCATTATAATCAATAGGTGCATTGGCAATATATTCAGCCAACAACTCGATAAGGGTATCAGTATCATCACCAATCAAGTCATTCAACACTTTTAAGTTTATCAGTTCAGTGTTGGCTTGGGCAATTTCGGGCACACTTACATTTTTTACTTTAATTTTATCCCCTTTTTTTTGACCAACAGCACTCAATAAGATTTCTAATAATGAATCTTGGGAAAATGGTTTTGATAAAAAATAATTCATACCCGCTTCTTTCGTAAGCGATTTCGTTTCTTCAAATGCATCAGCGGTTAAGGCAACAATGGGAACTTGGTGATTTAACACATCAGAATTGACATTTCTAATAATTTTAGTAGCATCAATACCATTCATTACCGGCATATGCAAATCCATCAACACACAATCGAAGGACTCTTTTTCAAGCATTTTCACTGCCCTCATGCCATTGTTTGCAATTTTGAAGTCGATATCCCATTTCCTAAAAATATGTGATGCCAACTTTTGATTTAAGATATTGTCTTCTACCAATAAGATGGTATGGCCTTTTAACCTTTTATAAGACTTGGTAGTGGGTTGAAACTTTTTAGGAATGTTAAATATTTCTTCATAAGTGGATATTTTAAAAGGCAAAGTGATGGTAAACGTAGAACCTACCCCTTGTGTACTTATGGCCGAAATACTTCCTCCTTGCAATTCCACCATTTGTTTGGTGATGCTTAGCCCTAACCCAGTGCCACCATATTGACGGGTAGTGGATTGCATTTCTTGGGTAAAACTTTCAAAAATAGCATTGAGTTTTGATGGTGCAATGCCAATCCCTGAATCTTGTACTTGTATTTCTATGACAGTATTTCTTTCATCTACATATTTTGACAACACTGCAATTTTAATAAAGCCTTGAACAGTAAATTTTATAGCATTGGAAACCAAGTTTACAACGATTTGATTTAACCTAAATTTATCGCCAGTCACAAAAGCAGGTATTTCGGGAGATAGCTCCAATATAAACTTGACATTATTTTGAAAATGGGGAATCTCTTGCAACTTCACAAAATCTTGAATTTGTTCGCATACATTAAATGCCGCATTTTCAAAATGCATTTTCCCAGCTTCAATTTTAGAAAAATCAAGTATTTCGTTGATGATTTTAAGCAAGTTGGTGGCAGAATACTTAACCAATTCTAGTTTTTCAACTTTGTCAATATTGGATTCATCTTGTAACATCAATTCTGTAAAACCAATAATACCATTCATTGGCGTACGAATTTCATGACTCATGCTAGACAAAAACTCTGATTTTGTTTTCAAAGCTTCTTCTGCAAGTACCCTTGATGTATTTATTGCGTCATCAGCCATCATCCTATCAAAAAGTGCCATGTACATAAAAATGACGGATAAAACAAAAGTGCTAAACTTAAACACAAATGAAATTACTTTGTAATGAAATTCAGAAAGCATAGAATGTAACATGAATTGGTATCCAAAACACTCCAAAAACACAAAACAAGTAAATGCAAAAATTACAATAATGGTGATATGCTTTAAATTGTTTGCTTTAAACAATATCAAAATCAAACTAAAAATTAGTAAATATAAATATTGAATACTAGCCCTTTCACCCAACATCGCAGCACAAGCGGTAATACTCAGAATTGAAGAAATAAAGAAAATATAAATACTTTCTAATATCTTATTTTTTCTTACGAATACATAGCCAACGATATAAGACACTAAGCAACACAACGTAACTTCTGCAGCAATATAAGATTCAATAAATATAAAAGAGGATATATACAAAAGTAATACACCACCACACAAGAGATAGATATTTCCTAAAAATCGTTTATTGCTTTCGGTATAGACATCTTCGTAATCGTGTTTACTGAAAAATGGCCGTATCGCTTTCATTAATTCACTAAAATTCATTGAGTAGGTGTTTATATCAATTATTGCTCAACGATTTTCAACCCTAAAGGTTGCTGATTCGTAAGAAAAGGCTAAAATTAAAACCACCTGAGCTGCTCGAAACCTCCCTTTGCTATCGAAACAAATACCTATACATTCTCTGGGATAGGCATTGCAAATGGGACAATGTTTCGTACTTTGGCATAGAATTCTAAATACAACGATTACCTTAGCACACTATGAAAGCAAATGTATATACCCAATATGGGCCACCGGAAGTTGTCAATTTGGTAAGCATTGACAAGCCAATACCGACCGAAAAAGAAGTATTGCTAAAAGTATATGCAGGCACGGTAAACCGTACAGATGCAGGCTTTCGAAGTGCCGAATATTTTATATCAAGATTTTGGAGTGGTCTTTTTAAACCCAAGCACCAAGTGTTGGGAAACGAATTTGCAGGTATCATTGAGGCTATTGGAAGCGAAGTGACTTCATTCAACGTCGGAGACAAGGTGTTTGGCTACAACGACAAAACTTGTGGAGGACATGGAGAATACTTATGCATTGCTGAAAGTGATGCCATTACCGTTATGCCATCAAATTTTAGTTTTGAAGAAGCGGCACCTTTAACCGAAGGTGCTCATTATGCCTTAAACAACATCAAAGCAGCAAAAGTAAGTGCAGGTCAACACGTATTGGTATATGGTGCAACCGGGGCCATTGGTTCCGCGGCCGTACAACTCTTGAAATATTTTGGAGCCCATGTCACGGCGGTTTGTAACACTAAAAATGTAGCCCTAATCCAATCATTAGGAGCTGATGTTGTAATAGATTACCAAACACAAGATTTCACACAAACCGCACAAAGGTTTGACTTCCTATTTGATGCCGTAGGCAAAAGCTCTTTTGGACAATGTAAACCTTTGTTAAAAAAAAAGGGAATCTATATTTCTACTGAATTAGGTAAAAATGGGGAGAATATTTGGCTAGCACTCATTACCCCTTTATTGGGTGGAAAAAAAATATTATTCCCTATTCCATCCATTAACAAAGAAGACGTCATCTTCTTTAAAACACTAGCTGAAAAAGGACTTTTCAAACCAGTCATTGACCGATATTATACTTTAGATCAAATCGTGGAAGCTTATCATTATGTAGAATCTGGTCAAAAAACTGGCAATGTGGTGATTAGGACAGCTTTTTAAATTTTGAATGAAGGTTGACAAGGTTATAAACAAAGTGAAATATAAAGTTATTCTCTTGGAGGCATCATGAGAACCATTTACGTAATTGTTTTAACGGCACGCAATAAAAGCAATAAACAAAATACTAAAGCGACGATTAAAATGGCTTATGTTTGACTTTGCAATTTGCGCCAAAAAGCGCTTTGAATTTCTCAACCCTTGATGTTTACTATCCTTCTAACACTATCTAATGATGTCAACCTATTCTTTTGCCGAGAATTTTTAAGTCTCGCTCTTCGTTGTCGAGCAATGCAATGTTGGGTAGTGTCGCCCAATCTTCAAAACCGAAATATCTGAATAAGTTAAGGCTTGGCAGGTTGTGCGCAAATATAAATCCAAGCAATGTTTTAGCGCCAAACAATGGTGCATGCTCGATGCAGTAGGCCAATATTGATTTACCAATTCCTTTGCCTCTATGCAATTCATCGACATATACACTTATTTCAACAGTGGCATCATAGGCTGGTCTGCCATAAAACGATTGAAAACTCACCCATGCCACCATTTCATTTGCGGTGTTTTTTACCACCCAAAGCGGACGTTTTGTTTCATCATGGGCATCAAACCATTGTTGCCTACTTTCTAAAGAAACAGGTTCCGTATCTGCCGTAACCATCCTTGAGGCTACCGTAGTATTATATATAGCTACAATAGTAGGCAAATCGTGAAGCGTAGCATTGCTAAAGTAAAGCGTGGGGTGCGTTGTTTTCATTTACACCAAATATACAAATCCTTTCCACAAAATTTCTGTACTTTTGTATTCCTAAAAATCACGCCCTTGACCTATACCATTCCAAAAACAACTTTACCTGTACAAGAAATTGTAGCAAAGGTTTTAACTCATTTTCAAACTGAAAACACCCTCATCGTAAAAGCCCCTCCTGGCGCTGGGAAAAGCACCCTTTTACCTTTGACTTTTTTAAATGAACTTTGGTTGAAGGATAAAAAAATAATTGTACTGGAACCTCGTCGTTTGGCAGCCAAAACCATTGCGACGCGAATGAGCCAACTGATAGGCGAACAGGTAGGCGAAACCGTCGGCTATAGGATCAGGTTTGAAAACCGCATCAGTAAAAACACGAGGATCGAAGTCGTGACCGAAGGCATATTGACCCGAATGTTGCAAAACGACAATGCCCTTGAAGAAGTGGCTTTGGTGGTTTTTGATGAATTTCATGAAAGAAGTATCCATGCCGATGTGGCCTTGGCTTTGTGCCGTGAAGCCCAACAGGTGTTAAGGCCCGATTTGCGTTTGTTGATTATGTCGGCCACCATCGATTTGCCTCAATTGTCAACCATGCTCAATGCTAAGATTATTGAAAGCGAAGGCAAACAATTCCCCGTTACCATTCATTATACCGGCGAAGCCGACATCCATATATTGCCCGAACTCACCGCCAATGTGGTTAAAAAAGCCATCAAAGAAACCAAAGGTGATATCTTGGTTTTTTTACCCGGACAAGGCGAAATTATACAATGCAAAGAATTATTAAGTAACAGCACTGCTGGCATTATCATCCATACTTTATACGGTCAATTGCCTTTTAACCAACAACAACAAGCCTTATTGCCTGACAAAAATGGCAAAAGAAAAATTGTATTGGCAACGTCCATCGCCGAAACCAGTTTGACCATTGAAGGGGTTACCACCGTGGTAGACAGTGGCTTTGGAAAGACTTCTAAGTTTGACCCCAAAACAGGATTGTCTCGCTTAGAAACCGTCAATATTTCGGTAGATGCCGCCGATCAAAGAGCTGGTCGTTCGGGGCGTTTGTCGCCTGGCACTTGCTACCGTATGTGGACCAAAACACAACACGACAATTTACAAAGGCACCACCAACCCGAAATTGAAACGGCCGATTTGTGTTCTTTGGTTTTAGAAATGGCGGTATGGGGCATTGCCAATATCAACAACATGGTATGGTTATCCTTACCCCCAAAAGCACACGTTGCCCAAGCCAAAGAAACCTTACACAACATTGAAGCTTTAGACAAAAATAAAATCACCCCTCATGGCAAAAGCATCCACCAATTGCCTTGTCACCCGCGTATTGCGCACATGCTCATGATGGCACAAGATCTTGAACAAGAAGCTTTGGCTACCGACATTGCAGCCATCATTGAAGAAAAAGACCCGATAGCCAAAGAAGCAGGGGTTGATTTAAATGAACGGGTAATTGCACTCCGCAGGTTCAGGACCAACGAGGGTAAGGGACGTTCGTTTGGGATGATAGAAAAGGTGGCGCAATCGTATAGAAATTTATTGGAAATAGAGGCCGACAATGGCAAGTTTGATGAATATGTGAGTGGCTTGTTGTTGGCCTATGCTTTTCCGGAACGCATCGCTTTTGCTCGTCCGGGCGACAATTCTTTGTTTCAGCTGGCCAATGGTAAATTCGCACAATTTAGCCATAAAGATTCCTTGGCTTTAGAACCTTGGTTAGCGGTAGCACACATCGATGCCCGCGAAGGTACGGGTAAAATATTCATGGCCGCACCACTCAATCCTCGTGATTTAAAAGACATGGTCAAAGAAGTAGATGCCATCCATTGGGATACCCAAAAAGATGCGTTGATTGCCAAAAGAGAATTGAAAATTGGGCAAATCATTTTAAAAACAAGCCCTATCGCAAAGCCTAGTCAGGAACTCATTACCCAGGCCATTTGTGATGTGGTGGTAAAAAATGGCGAACAGCTTTTAGATTTTTCGGAGGATTTTTTGGCTTGGCAAAGTCGTATGATTAATGCTAAAAAATGGTTGCCAAGTGCCAACTTCCCTGATGTACAAACCAATAATTTGCTTGAAACCTGCGAAGAATGGCTTGCGCCTTATTTGATCAATGTTAAAAAGAAAGACGATCTCCAAAAGTTAGACCTCCTCGCCATGGTGTCTTCTTTGTTGAGTTTCGAACAACAAAAGCAATTGGAAGCCACCGCGCCAAAATCACTTACCGTACCGAGTGGGTCTAACATCACCATTCAATACCCAACCGACAATTCGGCGCCATACATAGCGGTGCGTTTGCAGGAGTTGTTTGGCTTGAAGGAAAGTCCAACAGTGAACAATGGTAAAGTTGCCTTGGTATTGCATTTATTATCTCCAGGCTATAAACCGGTACAAATTACGAGTGACTTAAAAAGCTTTTGGGACAACACATACTTTGAAGTCAAAAAAGAACTCAAACGCAGGTATCCCAAACACGAGTGGCCCGAAAACCCTTGGATTGCGGAAGCGGTAAGGGGGGTGAAAAAGAAGGTGGTGTGAAAGTAAAAAATTGTCT
>JBEAZU010000281.1:0-7646 GCA_041169945.1 Bacteroidota bacterium | reverse complement strand
TCAGATTCCACTTCACAATGGACACCTTTGCCATCTGCTAATGGTTGGCAACTACACACCCCCATAACGGACTTGCACCGTCGAGTTATTGGCCATGCACGGCACACAAAAGAACCCCGTTGAAAAACGGGGCCAAATTGCACACAGATTTGGCAGATTAAGCGGATTTTCACAGATTTAAAAACAACAAGACTTGTTAACTAAACAACATTGAATTGCAAATTCGGAAGAGCGGAAATTGTTTTTTCTCTTTTAGACAAGTATACGGACATTCATTTATAGTTAAATAGAAAAAGTTGTTGGTGACGCCTTGAAAAGATTTAGGTTTTTTATTAATAGATTTGTGGAAGGCAAAGACTTGAGCCAAGGGAAAAGTAAACTTAGACTAGTGTGATTAACTAAATAGAGTAAAAGCTCTTTGTTAGGTGAAATAACTTAGGGAAAAATACATTTCAGAAGCAAGGAGAATGATTAAAAATACTTTAACTTAAATTTTATACTAAGACCTTATGACTAATAAAATACTTGTAATTTTTATTGCTGTACTTAGCACTTTTCAAGTAATAGCGAGTGATAAAATTATAGAACAATTCAACAGTACCAACTTGTTTTATACTTCAGCTTATCCAAGTGGAAATATTTCTTTGTCTATCGATCCTAATAATAAAACCGAAGGAGCGAATGGTCTAAAAATAAATTATACAATTCCAGTTTCAGGTTATACTGAAATATTGCGCTCTTATGGTTCAAATACACTTGATTTATCCTTTCAACCTATCGGTTTATCCTTTTATTTAAAAGGTAACAGTAATCAGAAAGGAAGTATTAAGGTGATGCTTTATGAAGATAACAACATGAATGGTAACCCATTTGAATCAGATGATGAAATATGGGAATGCTCACTTGGTAGTATTTTGAATAATCCTAATTGGACTCAACAATTGGTTAATTATACTTCATTTACAAAATCCGGAGGAGGTGTTGGAACATTAAATTTAAATAGAATATATTCTTGGAGATTAGTTTTTGAAAATCCGACTTCAAGTTCGATTACTGAAAATGTTTGGATTGACGATCTAAGGCAAATTACCAGTTATGATATCACAACAAATAATGGAGCATTATTAAATGGTTCGTTTATTCAATTATGGAATACTAATGGTTGTGCATGTGGTCAATGGACTCAAAGTCAATGGGAAGATCAAATGCAGTCGATGAAAGATGTTTGTATGGATAAACTTATTATTCAATACAGTATTTACAAAGATAATGCTTGGTATTCACCAAGTAATGCATCATTCGTAAATTATACTAACCCTACTCTTTCTTATATGTTTTCGGCGGCACAAAAAGTAGGAATAAATTTATATCTAGGTCTATATTTTGACGAAACATGGAATAGTACTGATAAATCACTTAGTACTACATATAGTGATTTACTTGTTAACCATAAAAAAACAATTGATGAATTGTATAATTTATATGGAAATCAAAGTAATTTTGAAGGTTGGTATATTCCCCAAGAAATAAATGATTTAGAATGGCAGACAAACTCAAATAGAGATTTGTTAGCAAATTGGTTACAACAAACAGCAAGTTATGCAAAAACAAAAGATGTCTCAAAAAAGGTAATCATAGCACCATATTTTGGACCAAATCAACCGGCTGATATTTTACAAAATTGGTATGAGCAATTACTCACTATTGCCACAAATATAGACATCGTTTCTCCTCAAGACGGTGTGGGTACAAGCACAAAAGATATAGATGTTGATATTCCATTATATTTTAATGCTATTAAAAATGCTGTCCATGGTAAAAATAAATCTTTTTGGGCTACAGCAGAAAGTTTTACACAGACACATGGTTGGCCAATTGACAATAGCAATTTTGCTGCTTTACCAACAAGCATCTTGAATCTTTCTCAACAACTTTCAGAGGAAAAACAATTTGCGACTAATTTAATTCAGTTTGAATGGGGTTATATGCAGCCAGGATTAAATGCTTCTACTCAAAAGTTATACGATGATTACAAATTGTATTCAAATTGTATTACAACATCGATTGATGAAGATCTTAAAACATTAAAATCAAAATTGTTAATATTTAACAGAAATAATGAAGCATTACAAATCAAAGCCCTAAAAGAGCAACATGTTTCTCTTTTAGGTTCAAATGGATCGCTAATTTTTGAAGGTTTTCTAAAAATAGGAGAAGAATATGATTTCAATAATATAAGAGGTTTAGTTTTGATTAGAAATGAATCAGACGAATTAAGTGAGGTACACAAAATAATACTTCCATAAAACAGAAAAGGCTAAATCTTTTACCAATGCTTGTTTACCCAATAGATTTCCAATATAAACTTGTCTCGTACACAACTAAAGCTAAAGACTTGAGCAAGTAAACAGTTGCCTTAATGCCCACTGGAGTAAGTGTTCTGTTTTTGTTGGAATTCAAATTGTGAAAGAATTGTAACTGATTGGATTAATTATTTTTAATATAGTGCATATTTACTGTAACTTTTCGCCGTTGTTGGTGTTCGCCTTCCACAAATCTATTAATAAAAACTAAATACAAACAAGGCGCCACCAACAACTTGTTTGTATTCTAGACTAATGTATAACTGTTATAATTATGCTATTCGAATTGTTAGCGTAGCGCAATTCGAGCTTATGATAAAAAATTTTTCAACCCGGATTAGAGTAGTGTCGAATTACAAATGCAATGTCGTTTTGTTAAGGTAAAATCCGCGTCAATCTGTCCAATACGCTCCATCAGCGTTCCATCCCGCACTTGCGTGATTATGCTTTGAAAAAGAACCCCGTTGAAAAACGGGGCCAAATTGAACACAGATTTGGCAGATTAAGCGAATTTTCACAGATTTAAAAATAACAAGATTTGTTAACTAAACAACATTGAATTGCAAATTCGGAAGAGCGGTAAGCGTTCCGAATTGGTATAAGGTATTTTTAATATTAAGGCTCATCATTAATATTAGCCCCTCCTATAATAATTTTTATCCAATACTTAGTACCTTGTCTCCTGAAACCGATACCTGGACTCATTACGCTGTACCAACAATACCATGTCTATACCATTTGCTACCTTAGGTTTAAACGAAGCGCTGCTACAATCATTAGCTGAAAACAACATTGTGCAAGCGACTGAAATACAGGAAAAAACAATTCCTTTGGTACTGCAAGGCACCAAAAATATTGTAGGCATTTCTCAAACAGGTACAGGAAAAACGGCTGCTTTTGGATTGCCTATTTTGCAACAAATAGACCCGAAATTACAGCAAACCCAAGCCTTGATTTTGGTACCCACCAGGGAACTGGCCCAACAAGTAGCCAAAGAATTGTTTGTGCTCTCAAGGTATATCGTTAGAATTCATACAGAAGCATTGTTTGGAGGTAAAAAAATTGAAGAACAAATTGCCAAGCTAGCCATCCCTAAACATATATTGGTGGCTACTCCTGGCCGTTTACTAGATTTATTATCTAGAAAAGCAATTGATTTAAGTCATCTGAAATTTTTGGTCATTGACGAAGCCGATGAAATGTTGGCCATGGGCTTTAAACCTGACATCGATAAAATTGTAAACGCTTGCAAACCGGGTATTAGAAAATTGCTTTTCACCTCTACCCTCGCTCCTGCTTTGCAAGAAAGCGTACATGAATACCTTGGAAATGCTATTGAAGAAATTAATATTCAACCTCAAGAAACGGTCAATGCCGCTATTGAACATTATTATATTGCCTACCAATACGGCTATAAATTTGAGTTTTTAAAAGCCTATTTAGTACAACATGCCCAAGAAAGAGGCATTGTTTTTTGTAGAACCCAGGCCGCAACCAAATTATTGAAACAACAATTGGCAGAATTTCAAATGACCAATGCCGCCTTATACGGCGACATGAATCAATTTGAAAGAGACAAAGTGATGGCTGCGTTCAAAGCCAATCGTGTTCAAATGCTGATTGCCACTGACATTGCTGCAAGAGGCATAGATGTGGCGGCATTAGATTTTGTGATCCATTATCATTTGCCCGACAATAGTGCGCAATACGTCAACCGAAGTGGTCGTACTGCACGTGCCGGCAAAAAAGGTCGTGCCATCAGTATGTTACAAGCGGATGAATTGTACCACAGAGAACCCATAGAAGATGCCCTAGACATTAGGTTTGAGGCAATTCCGGTAGAAATTAGTATCGCTAAAAGTGATGCAACGCTTGTAGAGATGAGCATCAATATTGGCATCAGACATGATTTGAATATAGGTTCGGTTTTGAAGTTTTTGACTTTTCACTCTGGCGTAAAAGAAGCTGCCATCGTTGACATCAACCTAGAAAGGGCCCATACTACTTTTGCGATTGAAAACAGGTATAAAAATCAATTGCTATATAATTTACAAAACACCAAACACTTCCACCAAAAAATCGTGATTGAAGAGTGTTGATTGGTGTCATAATGTAAGAAAAGACCAGTGGTTATCCGTCTAATCAGCTTGATCAGCGTTCCATGTTTTTATGCTAGCATAAAAAAACAAAATTGCACACAGATTTGGCGGATTGAGCGAATTATCACGGATTATACGATTACAAGGTGTTCCATATTGGCCGAACTACATAGAGACATTTTTTAAACTTAAAATCAATTATCTCATAAACAAAAAACATTATGGAAAAACTAACAAAATTTTTAAAAACATTACCCGCTGTCAAAAGTCCCATAGAAGCCAAATGTTATGACGATGGAAGTTGGTGGTTAAAGTTAAAAATTGACATTCATCATCAAAGCAGTTGGTATGTTGTTCAGGAATTGGCCCATGCCATCAATTACCTTTCTGAAGACGAAAAATTACCTACCAAATTTTACCCTGTTTCACCAGCGCCATTTGGTAACGGAGGTCCTGAGGTATTTCTATCCTGGATCATAGAAAACGAAGAAAGTGAATTCAGTCCCGAAGACCTGAAAAACTGGCTAGAGGGCCGACTTCCTGCCATAGAAGATGGCATTGAGGCTTGGGGACAGCGTTCAATGTAGGCAAATTAATCCTTTCTTATTTTCAATATCACAATTAAGCCATTTTAATGACAACCTAAACATTTAAAATTGAGTACAATACCCTTCACTAACTAAAATTCATATGATTAAAATCAAACATTCAATTGTCTTAACAATGCTTTTGCTGATCAATGCAGTAGCATTTGCGATTGGTGGCGTACCAACGGTCACCAACTTAAGCGCTTTGGCTGGAGACGGTCAAGCAACCGTTACGTTTACTAACCCTGACGCAATCCTTTACTCGGATTTTATGGTCACCGTTTATCCAGGAGGCGCACAAGTGTTTTATACCAGCGGTGGTGCTCAAATTAGCATCAAAATCCCAAACCTTAACAATGGTTTAACCTATCAGTTCACGGTCACAACATTGGATGAATTCAATAGTGAAGAGAGTGCTCTAAGTAATGAAGTTACACCATGTAACTGGGATGCTCCCATGGTGACTACTACCTCTGCAGCAATTTGTGACGAAGGAACAGTAACTTTTGACATTTTATTTGTTGACAGAACCAAAGAGGTTTTACCCCCTACTTATAACTGGTATGATGCTGACAATAACTTACTAAAAACAGGTTCAAGTTTCACCACTCCAAACCTTACTTCGAGTACAGCTTATGCCGTTTCTGCGACTTATATGGGTTGTGAAACACCAAAACGCCCTTTATCGGCCGTAGTAAATCATACCCCAGCAAAACCATACGTGGCGGCGCAAAACAGTGTTTGTGACTCAGGTTCGTTTTTACTACAAGCTGAAATCCCAGCATATCGCAAAGCTGATTGCAGAGGATGTGGCGATAACAATACCTATGTATGGAGAAATGCAGACAGCGATTCTGTCTACAACGATGCTGATTTTCAAACCCCAAAACTATTTGGCTCAACTTATTATTCGGTAACAGCTTCCTTAAATGGCTGTACTTCTGAAACGACAAATGTTGATGTTGTTATAAACAACATTCCTAGTCCTCTCGTGACTGACAGCATCATTTGTAATGCTGGAAGAGTTAGATTACACGCTGAATTTCCAATACAAAGAACAAAAGAACAACTCCCTGAAATTAATTGGTACGATGCCCTTGATGGCTCAATTATAGCCAATGGCGAATTGTATATTACCCCAATCATTGATGCACCAACTATTTATTTTGCGACAATGACCTATATGGGTTGTGAATCACCAAAAGTGGCCGTACAGGCAAATGTAATCATCAAACCAACAATGCCTACCATTATGACCTCTGCAGAACCTTGTGATTCTGGAGCGGTATTATTTACACTCAATGATAACATCGGTAGAACAAAAAAACATGGCTACACCAATTATGTATGGACTGATGCTGATTATAATTTCTTGGTGGATGGCAATGAATACCAAACACCAAAACTATACAACGCTACTGGTTACAAATTGATTAGAAATATTGACGGATGTACCCCTGACACAGTAACAACGTTTGCAATTATCAAACATGTGGAGATTCCTTCTGTAACTGACAGTATGGTTTGTGAATCAGGCAAAGTAAAGTTGCATGCCATAGCTCCTCCTCAAAGAACAAATGAAGAAGTTAATCCGGTGATTAATTGGTATGATGTTGCACAAGATGGCGACCCAATAGGAACAGGGATGTTTTTTGAAACGCCATTCATTACTAATTCTACCACCTATTATGCCTCTATTGCATTTTCAGGTTGTGAATCAAAAAGAGTACCGGTATATGCTAATGTAATTAAAATGTCAATTCCTTTTGTACTATCTAGTCAAGAAGCACAATGCGATTCTGGCGTATTCACTTTTACCGCTCATATTCCTGTAAGAAAAAATTGCAGAGGAAATTGTGATCCAAATGACTATGTTTGGAAAGATGCAAACAACGAAATCGTATCTACAGAAGCAATGTTGACTACCCCAATGTTACACTACAATACCGAATATTCGGTAACGTCGTCGTTCGAAGGTTGTCCTTCTCCTTCCGCTTTTGCGTTGGCTGAAGTAATTCATGCTTACAAACCTTATGCATCTGACAGCACCATTTGCGGTGAAGGAACCACTAAATTAACCATCAACAATCCAACTTCTTATGTGGCTCGTCAAGACGATTGTCAAGCTTGCTTAAAACACGTTTGGAGAAATGAAAATGGCGATTATTTAGGAGAAGGAAATACCTTTATCACACCATTCATATCACAAAACACTAGCTTTTATGTAGAAAACGTAGTCGGTACTTGTACCTCTGCACAAACAGAAGTAATTGCCCACGTCTTGAACGTACCAGCGCCACTCATTACTACTTCTCCAACCAGTGTAAATGTTTGTGGCGAAAGCAATGAAAGATTTACCGTTATTGCCGATGGAGAAAACTTAAACTATCTGTGGTTTGCAAAGGTCGGTGACAATATTGTGCATACGGAATTAGGGGCTGAATACATTGACATCAACATTGATGGAAAAATGAAAGGCATGAACATTGGTGTGGTAGCAAGCAATATTTGTGGTGCAGACACTTCTGACCTTGCTTTGGTAACAGTACATCCATTTGTGCTTACCGTTAGTACGACTGCTACTACTTTAGAAGCTG